>JAEZEM010000218.1 GCA_023417745.1 Pseudomonadota bacterium | reverse complement strand
ACGCTGACCCCGTCCGAACAGCTCGTGGGCAAGGTCTACGAGGCCCTGTCCTAGTCCGATCCCCAGCCTTGAAAACGCCCGAAGCGCCCGGTCCTGCCGGCGCGCTTCGGGCGTTTGACGTTTCTCCGGCCGGCCTTGACGGGGCGCGGCTTTGCGGCCACACCGGAGCAACACGCATCAAGTGAAAATCGTGTTCTGGAGGCGACCATGGCCGCGTATCCGCCCCTTCGCACCTCCTGCCGGGGCTGCCACGGCGTCTGCCAGGTGCTGGTCCACCGCGACGCCCACGGCCGGCCCGTCAAGGTGACCGGCGACCCGGACAGCCCCACCAGCCGGGGCTACCTCTGTCCCAAGGGCGCGGCCGCCATCGAACAGGCCAACCACCCCGACCGCCTGCGCACGCCTCTTCGCCGGGTCGGCCCGCGCGGCTCCGGACGCTTCGAGCCCATCGGCTGGGACGAGGCCCTGGAACGCATGGCCCAGACCTTCGACGCCGTGCGCCGGGAATCCGGCCCGGAATATCTCGCCCTGTGCCAGGGCACCGGCCGGCCCTACACGGAATTCACCGGCCGCTTCATCCATGCCCTGGGTTCGCCCAATTTCGTCTCCCCGGGCCACAACTGTTTCCTGCCCCGCAACATCGCCTCGGCCATCACCGTGGGCTGGCTGCCCGTGGCCGACGTCTACGGCCAAGGCGGGGCCATGCCGGCCTGCGTCTTTGTCTTTGGCTGCAATTCCATGGCGTTCGGCGCGGCCGACGGCCTGTGCGGCGACATGGTCCGCCGGGCCTTGGACCAGGCCGACACCGTGCTCGTGGCCGATCCCCGGCGCACCAAAACCGCCGCCCGGGCCGATCTCCATCTGCAACTGCGCCCGGGCACCGAAGGCGCGCTTGTCCTGGCCCTGCTCCACGTCGTCATCGGCCAGGGACTTTACGACCGGGAGTTCGTCGCCAGGCATTGCCTGGGCTTCGAGGAACTGGCCGCCCATGTGCGGCCTTTTTCCCCGGACTGGGCCGCGCCCATCACCCGGGTGCCGGCGGCGGACATTGAGCGGGCCGCCCGGACCTTTGCCGAGACCAAACCGGCCTGCCTGCTGTGGGGCAACGGCATCGACACCAGCGTCAACGCCTTCCAGACCGGCCGGGCCATGCTGTTGCTCATGGCCATCACCGGCAACCTGGACGTGCCGGGCGGCATGGTGCGTTGGGTCCCGCCGGCCGGGGTACGCTGCAAGTCGCCCCAGCAGGACAAGGGCGTCCTGGGGATGCAGTTCCTGACCCCGGAGCAGCAAGCCCGCATGATCGGGGCCGGCCGGTTCCCGTTCTGTCCGGGCTGCCACCAGCCGAGCTTCTGGCAGGCCTGTCTGACCGGGCAGCCCTACCGCCCCAGGGCCGTGTGGCTGGTCGGGACCAACCCCCTGCTCACGGCCACGCGCGGCGACGTTGTCGCGGCGGCCCTGCGCGACCACCTGGAATTCACCGTGGTTTCCGACCTCTTCATGACGCCCACGGCCGAGCTGGCCGATCTCGTGCTGCCGGCCGCCCACTGGCTGGAGCAGGACGACGTGGTCTATTTCCACAAGATCTGGTGCGTGCTGGCCCGACGTCAGGCCATGGCCCCGGACGGCCCGCGCGACGACCGGGCGGTGATTCTCGACCTGGCCGGCCGCCTCGGGCTGACCGAAGCCTTTCCCTGGCCGGACTGGCCGTCGTACCTGGCCTGGCTCCTGGAGCCCTCGGGGCTTTCCTTTGAGGCGTTCGCCGAAAAGGGCATCCTCCTTGGCGAAATGCGCTACCGCAAGCACGAGACGGAGGGGTTTCCCACGCCAAGCGGCAAGGTGGAGCTGGCCAGCTCCATCATGGCCCGGGTCGGGCGGCCGGACCTGCCGGTCTATGTCGAGCCGCCGCTGTCGCCGCGATCCAGTCCGGAGCTCGCCGCCGACTATCCCTTCATCCTCATGACCGGCTGCAAGTCCCTGCCCTTTTTTCACTCCGAGGGCCGGCAGGTGGCCCGGCTGCGGCGGCTGCGCCCCGAGCCGCGTCTGGCCGTCCATCCCCAGGCCGCCGCCCGGCTCGGGCTGGCCCCGGGCGACCCGGTGCGGGTCGTGACCCCGGCCGGCGAGGCGGTCTTTGCCCTATTTCCCGACCCGGGTCTGCCCGAGGACGTGGTCCAGGCCGACCACGGCTGGTGGTTTCCCGAACGCCCCGGACCGGACCACGGCTGGCGCGAGAGCAACGCCAACCTGCTTTTTTCCCACGACCATTTCGACCCGGACAGCGGAGCCGAGCCCCTCAAGTGCGGCCTGTGCCGCCTAGAGCCGGCCCCGCGCTGAGGCCTCTCGGCGCAAGTACTACACGTACACCACGCAACCGCCGGGTGGGACGGTGAGCTGCACGGCCGCGCCGTTTCGGGCCTCAACCTTCACCTGGGCCGCCGCCCCAGCGCCGCTCATTTCGAAGACGAGGCGCATGTCGCTTCCCACGCCGTGCAGGCCGGCGTCCACTGTGACCCAGGCCGTCAAGGCTCTCTCCAGATTGGTGTTGACCACGCAAAGACATTCCGTATCGGCGAACAGGCGCGACCAGCCAATCAGGAAATGCAGATTTCCGGCCACGAGCTGGGGATAGAAGAACTGCACGCCGTCGTCCGACACCTGACGCAGGTACTGGCGGCCGCGCCGCAAGGCCAGATGGCTACGGCGCAAAGCGCACAACTGGCCGATGAGCTTGTAGTGGTGCCCTTGTTCATTGAAAAAATGCGCGCCCTCGCTTTGAAACGAGCCAAATTTGCCGCCAAACATGCACTCGCGCAAGAACACGTCGCTGTGGGAATTCGAAGCGTCGCCGCAACGGCTGTCCGCGCCGTTAAACGCCTGTTCCGTGCCGTAATACAGGCAAGGGATACCCGCCGTCAGCAGATTGAGACACAGCGCCACGGGCAAGGCTTTGTCGCCGCCGGGGTTGCTGCCGCAGAAACGAAACTTGAACGTGGTCCCCACCTGGTCGTGGTCGTCGAACATGGTGACCACGTGTTGGCCAAACCACTGATGCGTCGGCTTGGATTCCTGGACGCTGTTGCGGAACAGGTCGAAGTAGCCTTCCTGATCGTCGGTGTCCGGGTTGCCCGGGCTCCGCCAGCCCTTGGCGAGAAACTCCAGCTTGTCCTGGACGTCGTCGATGCCCAGGCCCGCGCCAAGACCGGTGGCCTCCACCGTGGTCACGGCATTGGCCCGGCCTCCCGTCACCTCGCCGACGAGCAGGAAGTTTTCCTTGCCCAGGCTCTGGGCGAACTCCCGAATGACGTTGTCGAAGTAACGCATGGCCCCGGGTTCGACATGCTTGACCGTATCGACTCGGAATCCGTCCACGTCGGCAAAGGCAATCCAGAACTTGTAGGCGTCGGTCAGATGCCGCAACGTTGCGGATGGCGAAAACCTGTCGATGCGGCTCAACATATCCTGGCCGCCGCCTCCCTGGCCGCAAGTCCCGTGCGAGAGATCCTTGAGCGTGCAGAAATCTCCGTCGAGGTAGTTCGGGAAGCCGTCCCAGTCGGTGATTTCCCCTTTGCGCGTCCAGGCGTCCGGCGTCTGGAGCTCGGCCGGCCACACGGCTCCGTCCGGCCAAGCCTGGGGATGGGCCGAAAGATCGATGGGGCCGAAAGGCAACGTGCCGGCGTCCTGGATGTCCTGGCGAAATCCGTTCACGGGCCATTGCCGGCCGTCGGCATAAAAGTACCGGTTGTTGCCCTGGTAGGCAAACACGTCGCCGGCGTGATTGAAAATGATGTCCAGAATGACGCGAAGCCCCAGGGCATGGGCGGCTGCGACCAGTTCCCGGAGTTCGCCGCGCGTGCCGAAACGCGGATCAACGTCCAGGAAATTCTGGATGCCGTAGCCGTGGTAGGTGTCGGCCTTTGCCACCTGCTTGAAGACCGGGCTCAGCCACACGGCCGTGACGCCCAGGCGTTTGAGATAGCCAAGCTTGTCGCGCAGCCCGGCCAAGGTGCCGCCGCACCAGTTCTTGCCCGCCTCAAACCATGCCGTTCGATTCGCTTTCCAGGCGTGCACGGCGGGGTCAAAGAGCGGCGTCGCCCGACCTCCTCCCGAGTTCGCCACATCCTGACCCTTGGCATCCTTGAACCCGCCCGTTTCCTTGCCGTCCGAAAAACGGTCCAGCAAAAGGAAATACAACGTCTCGTCGTTCCAAAACGCCGGAGAAGCATAATAGTTCCTTCCACCTGTAAGCTTGCCCCAGTTGATTTGACTCAGCTTCTGCTCGCTCATGGCACGCCCCCTTTGCCGTGCCCATAGCAGAGTTTTACAGGATATAGCTACTTAAAATTCGATAAATCTAAAATACAACATGATATTTTAGTAGTATTATAAAATATTCATAGTGAAATACATTCTCCGCCTTCCTGCACTTCACGACAATCATTCGGAGGCCAGCCGACAAGAATGGCTGTCTTGGCGGCCGTCCGGCGTCACTGCGGTGTAAGTCCTCTCGCTCTTCGGGCTGCCTCCAGGAGGGTTGCACTGTTCTGGCACCCCAAAAGCGCCCTGCGGCCGGCCCCCGGCTTTACCCCGCCATCACGGCAGCTTCTCCCGGGCCAGGGCCAGCCAGGCCCGGGCCGCCGGCGACAACCGCGCCCCCTTGCGCCAGGACAGCGCCGCCCGCCAGCGCAAATCGGTCTCATCCACCAGCACCACGCCCAGCGGCTCCAGATTGCGCCCCTCGGTCAAAAGACGCGGCAACAAGGCCACGCCTAAGCCGGCCGCCACCAGGGCGATGATGAAATCGAGCTGGCCGCTGCGGGCCGCCGGACGCGGCGTAAATCCCCGCAGGGCGCAAGCGTGCTCGATGCGGGTGTTAAGGGCGAACCCCTGCTCGAACAGGATAAACGGATCATCGGCCAATTCCGCCAGCTGCAGGCGCTCCCGACCGCGCAGGGGATGGTCGGCGGCCAGCACGGCCATCATGGGATCGTCGCGCACCGGTTGCCAGGAAAAGGCCTCGGCAATGGGCAAAAGCGATACGGCAAGCTCCACCTCGCCGGCCAGGAGCGCCTCCTCCAGCCGGGCGCTGCCCTGCTCCATCAGTTCGATCTCCACATTGGGCCAACGGCTGCGGTACTCGGCGAAAAGCGGCGCGAAAAGCCGGGCGCTGCCGAAAATCGGCAACCCCAGACGCAGCCGGCCCGATAAAAGACCCCGCAAATCGGCCAACTCGGCCACCAGATGCTCGCTCTCGGCCAGCATGGCCAAGGCCCGGGCATGGACCAGCTCCCCGGCCGCCGTCAGACGCACGCCCGTCGCCAGCCGCTCCAAAAGCGCCTCGCCGCACTCGGCCTCCAGCTGCCCCACGGCCTTGCTCACCGTGGACTGGGTGGAGAAAATCGCCCGGGCCGCCTTGGAAAACCCGCCCTGGCGCACCACTTCCACGAAGGCTTTCAGATTACGCAGTTCCACGGCTATTCCAATACAGAATAGTTTTCATTCCGACAATTCATTTCACAAATGGGCGGGCCATACCTATCTCAGTTCCAGGCAAGGAGTTGTCGCCATGCGACCCCAAACAACAAAAATGAAAAATTTTCTGCGAAACCTCGTCGAGACCGCCGTCCAGGGAGCCGCCTTGATCGGCCTGTGGTGGCTGTGCGACGCGGCTGTGCGCGCGGCCGGCCTGCCCATCCCGGGCGGCGTGGCCGGCATGGCCGTACTGCTGGCGCTTTTGGCTTCCGGGCTGCTGCCCGTGGGCTGCCTGCGCCTGGGAGCCAAGGGGCTCTTGAACCATATGTTGCTGTTTTTCGTCCCGGCAGCCGTGGTGCTGCGGGACCACGCCGAACTGCTCGGCTCCACGGGACTCAAGGTCCTGGCCGTCATCATCGTCGGCATCGTCTCGGTGATGGCCGGCACGGTCCTGGCCGTGGAACTGCACATCCGCCTGAGGTCACACCATGTCCGCTAATCATTCGGCCCTGTTCTGGCTGGCGGCGACGCTTGCCGCCTATGTCGTCTCCCGCGTTGCCCGGCATTATGTGCGCGCCTGGTGGACCTCGCCGCTGCTTTTAACCTGCGTGCTGTGCCTGGGGCTGACCATCGGCCTGCACGCCGGCTACAGCGAATACATGCGCGGCGGGCAGTGGCTGCTGCTGTTGCTCGGCCCGGCCACCGTCGCCTTTGCCGTGCCCATCTACGAACACCGCTCGCTCATCAAGCGCCACTGGCCGACTCTGGCCGTGGGCGTCATCGTGGGCTGCGGCCTGGCGTTCGGCGGCGGCTGGCTGCTCTCGGGACTGCTTGGGCTGTCCCAAGAAATGCGCCTGTCGCTTTTGCCCCGGTCGTTCACCACGCCCTTTGCCATGGCCTTTGCCCAGGAAGTGGGCGGCGCGCCGGATCTGGCCGCCGTGTGCGTCATCGCCACCGGCATCCTGGGCGCGTCGCTGGGCGGCATGCTGCTCAAGGTGCTGCCGCTGCGCACGGCCCTGGCCCGCGGAGCCATGCTCGGCATGGGAGCCCACGGGGCCGGCGTGGCCCGGGCCCTGGAAGCCGGCGAAGAAGAAGGGGCCATCGCCGGCCTAGTCATGATCCTGGCCGGCGTCACCTGCGCGCTGATCGGCCCGGCTATTTCGTTGTTGGAGTCGTAGGAGACTTTTTATTTTTTTGCCTCCGGCGGCCGGGGGCCTGAGGCCCCCGGACCCCCCATATGGGTTTTAGGGGGGCGGGCGGAAGGCCGGACGAGAGCAATGATTTGTGCCCCCTCCGGCGGCGGCTACCAGACCAGCCGCCGCTCTCCATACAAGAGGCCCTCGAATCCTGGCGGACTTCGAGGGCCTCATCTTTTCTTCACTATACCACGTATCGCCGGCCTGCGAACTGCCCGGCCGACAGAGCACCAACCCCATCGACACCCCCTTTCACCCTTTCCCCATTCGGGGGGTCCGGGGGCCTCAGGCCCCCGGCCGCCGGAGGCATCTTCCCTCTTCTCCACCTCTCCCCCTACACAAACCAGCCTTGCCAAGCCTCCCACTCCCCAACGCGCGCCGCGAAGGCGGCGTAGCCGGCCGAGCCGGGGTGGTAGCCGTCGCCCACGGCGGCCAGGCTGTCGAGGTAGGCGGCCTGTCGGCACAGCGGCCGGCACATGTCGAGGTAGGGCAGCCCCATTTCGGCGCAGCTGCCGGCGAAGACGTCGGAGAGTTCCTCGATGCGCGCCCGGTAGGCGTCGTCGAGGACCGGCGGCGGCCCGACCATGAGCGTCGGGCACAGGGCGCTGGTTTTGCTGACGATCTCGAAGAGGTTGTCCACGGACTCGGCCAGTTCGACCTTACGTCGGCCGTTTTCGATCTTGGCGTCGTTGACGCCAAAGGACAGCACGACGCGGGCTTCGTCGCGGGGTAAAAGACGCGGCGGCAGTTCGCGGCCGAGGCGGTTTTTGATGTGGCGGCTGGTTTCCGAGCGCACGCCCAGGTTGTAGAGGGTCAGGCCCAGGCCGGCGGCCGGCGAGGCGGCGCACAGCCGGCCGGGCCAGCCGAGGTAGGTCTCGTCGCCGACGCCGACGGTGAGCGAATCACCGACAAAGACGATGCGCATGGCGGCCTCCGAAGTGGCGGGCTAGTGTCGCGTCCCTTAAAAAATACGATAGTATTTTTTAAGAAAAACAAATGGTTTTAGCTTGTTGACAACAAAACACCATATGCGTTTTTCGCGGACGCGACACTAGTCCCACTCGCCGTGGGGCGGGTTGGCCTTGCCGGTCATGGACGTGATGTCGATGCGCACCACGGCCGTAACGGGCACGAATTCGGCCTTGAAGCCGTCGGCCGGGCCGCCGTGGCGGCGCATGATGACCTTGAGGCCGGCCAGCTTTTCCGCTTCGTCTTCGAGAATCACGGCCGTGCCGAAGCCGATGATGGATTTATAATAGGTGGTCCAGTCGCAAGGCTTTTCACCGGTGACGATCTCCACGTCGGCGTCGAGTTCGAAGCAGACGTTGGGGTTGTCCCGCAGAATGTCCATTTTCTTCCCCTTTTTTGAGGAATGAAAATAGATACGGCCCGGCTCGTAGCCCATGTTGACCGGCACGACATAGGGCCATTTGCCGTCGAAAAGCCCGAGGCGGCAGATCCGCGACTGCATGAGCAGCTGATCGAGGATCGCCTTGTCCTTGATTTCCCGTTCCTTCTTGCGCATCCCGCACTCCTTGCCCGATCCAGGCCGGGCGACGTAGGCTTTGTCCGATCAGGCCGAGGCCAGGGCGTCGAGAAACTGGTAGGTCAGGGCCTTGATGGCCGGAAACACTTCGCGTCCGGCGTGCATCTGCTTGGGATGGTGCACGGTCGGTCCGGGAACCGCCAGGTCGTCGGCGCAGTGTTTGATGAGGTTTTGCATGCCCACAGGCGTGGTTTCCAGATGGTATTGCAACCCCACGACCTTGTTCTTATAGACAAAGGCCTGATTGGCGCAAGCGGCGGACGAGGCCGCGTGCACGGCTCCGGGGGGAATGGCGAAGGTGTCGCCGTGCCAGTGGAAGGCGTAGTAGGACTCGGGAAAGCCGGCGAAGACCGGCTCGGCCAGCCCTTCCGGGGTCATGGTCACCTTGAACCAGCCGATTTCCGGGACCGGATTGCGCGAGACCGAACCGCCCAGGACCACGGAAATAAGCTGCGCGCCCAGGCACACGCCGAGCACCGGCTTGCCCGAGGCGATCCCGGCCTCGATGGCCTTTTTCTCGGCGGCCAACCACGGATAGGCTTTTTCGTCGTAGGCGCCCATGGGGCCGCCCATGACCACGAGCATGTCGTAGTCGGCGGGCGACGGCGGCGTCTCGTCGGCGTAGAGGTTGGTGGCGGCGACATCATGGCCGCGCTCGGCGGCCCACAGGCCTATGGCCCCGACTTCCTCGAAGGGAACATGATAAAATGCGTGCAGACGCATGGGAACCTCCGGTATGACGTTGGAAGCCGCCGGTCAAAACGGCCGGCCGCATGGTGGGTCGCCCTCCCCGGCTTGTCAAGGAGCAAGGCGCGCCGCGCAGGCAACTCCGGGCCGTTTTCTGGGCTTTCCCACCAAAAAAGTATAGTATATAAGGTCACCATGCCCGCAATCCCCGGGCGACACCGTATAACCGGCGAGGCATCAACATGGCCGACAACACCTGGCACGCCCAAACCCTGGCCCTGCACGCCGGGCACGCCCCGGACGCCGACACCCTGTCCCGGGCCGTGCCCATCCACCAGACCACGAGCTATCTGTTCCGCGATCCCGAGCACGCCGCCAATCTGTTTGCCTTAAAGGAAGGCGGCTACATCTACACCCGCCTGGGCAACCCCACCACCGACGTGCTGGAACGTCGGCTGGCCGCCCTGCACGGGGCCAGCGCCTGCGTCTGCACGGCCTCGGGCATGGCCGCCATATTTTATGCCATCGCGGCCATCACCAAGGCCGGCCAGAACATCGTGTCCGGGCTCAACCTCTACGGCGGCACGCACACCCTGTTCGAGCACACCCTCAAGCGTTTCGGCATCGAGGTGCGCTTCGTCGAC
>JAEZEM010000198.1 GCA_023417745.1 Pseudomonadota bacterium | reverse complement strand
TCTCGCTGCTGCGGCCCGGCGGCATGTTGGCCGTGCAGACGCCCATGCAGCAGACGGAACCCATTCACATCATCATCGCCGAACTCGTGGCCAGCGCCCGATGGCGGGACTGCTTCACCGCGCCCCGGATTTTTCACAATCTGCCGCCCGGCGACTATTTCGATCTGCTCTCCGAAACGGCGGTCGACTTCACGCTCTGGCAAACGACCTATTACCACGTGCTGGCTTCCCATGCCGACATCATGGAATGGTATCGCGGGACAGGGCTGCGCCCCTATCTGGCCGCCCTGTCCGAGGCCGATCGGGCCGTTTTCGAAGCCGACGTCCTGGCCCGGGTGGAGCAGGCCTATCCCCGCCAGCAGGGCGGCCGGATCATTTTTCGCTTTCCAAGGTTTTTCTTCACGGCCACGGCCGCCTGAGCGGCCAAGACAACATCCCCATGAACAGTTTTTGGGGAGGATGGGGGTCTGGGGGAAGGAACCCTTTTTTTCAAAAAAGGGTTCCTTCCCTCAGCCGCCGGAGGCACAGACGATGGAACTACGTGGAACGACGATCGTGGCCGTGCGCACCGAGGCCGGCGTGGCCGTGGCCGGCGACGGCCAGGTGACATTGGGCCAGGCCATTGCCGTCAAACATACCGCGCGCAAGGTGCGCCGGATGTACAAGGACAAGGTCGTCATCGGCTTTGCCGGAGCCACGGCCGACGCGTTTACGCTTTTCGAGCGCTTCGAGGCCAAGCTGGAGGAATTCGGCGGCAACCTCGTGCGCGCCTCGGTGGAGCTGGCCAAGGATTGGCGCAAGGACAAATACTTGCGACGCCTGGAAGCCATGATGATCGTGGCCGACGCCGGCAATGTGCTCATCCTGTCCGGCACCGGCGACGTCATCGAGCCCGACGACGGCGTGGCGGCCATCGGTTCCGGCGGCCCCTACGCCATGGCCGCCGCCCGGGCGCTGCTGCGCAATACGACCTTGTCGGCCCGGGAGATCGTGGAAAAATCCATGGCTATCGCCGCCGAAATGTGCGTCTACACTAACGACCAACTGGTGGTGGAGACGCTGGAAAAGCCGGCTTAAGGCCGCGCCGCTCAAAAGACGAGCGTATCTCGCCAGAAGAACGGTTTGAGTGGATCGTCCCGGAAAGCGCCAAGGCGCTTATCGAGGACGCCACAGCAAGGAGTACCCATGCACGCCAGCCTGACGCCGCGTGAAATCGTTTCGGAACTCGACAAATACATCATCGGCCAGCGCGACGCCAAGCGCATGGTGGCCATCGCCATGCGCAACCGCTGGCGTCGCCAGCAGATCGAGCCGGTCCTGCGCGACGAGATCGCGCCCAAAAACATCATCATGATCGGCCCCACGGGCGTGGGCAAGACCGAGATCGCTCGGCGGCTGGCCCGCCTGGCCGGCTCGCCCTTTTTCAAGGTCGAGGCCACCAAGTTCACCGAGGTCGGCTATGTCGGACGCGACGTGGAATCCATGGTGCGCGACCTCATGGAGATCGGCGTCAACCTCGTGCGCCAGGAAGAGCTGGAGCGGGTGCGGGTCAAAGCCGAAAAAGCCGCCGAGGAACGCCTGCTCGATCTGCTCCTGCCCGAATCCCAGCGCCCGCCCCACGGCCCCATCCCCATGCCGGCCGCCATTGAAGCCTCGGCCGAGCCGGCCGGCGAGCCAGGGCTGACCACCCGCGACAAGCTGCGCAAGCTCTGGCGCGAAGGCAAGCTCGACGACCGCATGGTCCCCGTGGAGGTGTCCATGCCCTCGCCCCAGGTGGAGATCATGTCCATGCCGGGCATGGAAGAAATGGGCAGCCAGTTCAAGGACCTCTTTTCCAAGGCCTTTCCCCAGCGCAAGAAGACCAAGACCATGCGGGTACGTGAAGCCTACGACGTGATCCTGCAAGAGGAGTCCGACCGCCTGGTGGACATGGACAAGGTCTCGGAAACGGCCAAGGAGCGCGTGGAGCAGACCGGCATCATCTTTATTGATGAGATCGACAAAATCTGCGGCCGGCAGGGCGGCGGCCAGGGGCCGGACGTGTCCCGCGAGGGCGTGCAGCGCGACCTGCTCCCCGTGGTCGAGGGCTGCGTGGTCAACACCAAGTACGGCATGGTGAAAACCGACCACATCCTGTTTATCGCCGCCGGCGCGTTCCATTTCTCCAAGCCTTCCGATCTCGTGCCGGAGCTCCAAGGCCGATTTCCCCTTCGCGTGGAGCTGCGGGCGCTGACGGCCGAGGATTTCCACCGCATCCTCACCGAGCCGAAAAACGCCCTCACCGTGCAGTACAAGGCCTTGCTCGCCACCGAAGGCGTGACCCTGGAATTCACCGACGAAGCGCTTCGGGAAGTGGCCCAGTTCGCCCAGCGCATCAACGCGGACACCGAGAATATCGGGGCCCGGCGGCTTTACACCATCATGGAAAAGATTCTATCCGACCTGTCCTTCGCCGCCTCGGACCAGGGCGGCCAAACCGTGGTCGTGGACCCGGCCTACGTGCGCGAAAAGCTCGCCGACGTGGCCGAGGACCGGGATTTGTCCCGGTACATTCTCTAATCTCCCGGGGGACCGACAATGAACCGCGAACACGCCAAGGCGCATCTGTTGCTGGAGGCCCTGCCCTACATCCGCAATTTCTACGGCCAGACCGTGGTCATCAAATACGGCGGCCACGCCATGGTGGACGAACAGCTTCAGGAAAGCTTCGCCCTCAATGTCATCCTGCTCAAATACATCGGCATCAATCCCGTCATCGTCCACGGCGGCGGCCCGCAGATTGGGAGGATGCTGAAGCTGCTGAACATCGAAAGCCAGTTCAAGCAGGGCCTTCGCGTCACCGACGACGCCACCATGGACGTGGTCGAGATGGTGCTCGTGGGCAAGGTCAACAAGAACATCGTCAACCTGATAAACCTCAAGGGCGGCTCGGCCGTGGGCCTAT
Organism: Pseudomonadota bacterium; assembly: GCA_023417745.1. Classification (GTDB taxonomy): domain Bacteria; phylum Desulfobacterota; class Desulfovibrionia; order Desulfovibrionales; family Desulfovibrionaceae; genus Solidesulfovibrio. The sequence continues at coordinate 1,564 of JAEZEM010000198.1, read as the reverse complement.
CCGGCAAGGACGGACGGCTCATCACCGCCCGCAAGCTCGAAATGGTGCTGGAGCGCGGCGACGCGCCGCCGGAAATCATCGACCTCGGCAAGGTCGGCGAAGTGACGGGCATCAACACCCAGCTCATCACCACGCTGCTTGGCCAGGGATTTATCCCGGTCATCGCGCCGGTCGGCGTCGACGAAGACGGCGAGACCTACAACATCAACGCCGACACCGTGGCCGGAGCCGTGGCCGCCGCGCTCGGGGCCAAACGGCTGGTGCTTTTGACCGACGTCTCCGGGGTCCTGGACAAAGACAAGACGCTCATCTCGTCGCTGGACATCAAGGAAGCCTCCCAGGCCATGGCCAACGGCGTGCTGGTCGGCGGCATGATCCCCAAGGTCAGCTGTTGCATGGAAGCCGTGGACGCGGGCGTGGAAAAAGCCCACATCCTCGACGGCCGGGTCGAGAACTGCATCATCTTGGAGCTGTTCACCCGCTCCGGCATCGGCACCGAGATTATTTGCAAACGGTGTCAGGCCTAGGGCGAGGAAAAGCGAAGAATGCCTCCGGCGGCCGGGGGCCTGAGGCCCCCGGCCCCCCCTTCTTTGTCAATCAAGCCCTACCCATGCGAAAGGGGCGGATTTTGGCGCGAGGCTTTGATCGCGTCAAAATCCGCCCCTTTCGCTGGCGAGTTGGTGGCTGGAATTTTCGGTTTTCCGTCCGGGCGGCTTCCGCCTGGACGGAAAACCGAAAATTCCAGCCACCATTTTCTCTCGGGCCTGCGCCCGCCGACCGTGCCTCCGACCGACGTCGTCCCCCAGGCCAGGGGTCCGGGGGGCTGAGCCCCCCGGCCGCCGGAGGCATCTTCCTCTTATTCTTTCGCTTTTCCCTACTCCAGCCTACTCCTCTCCACCAGCCGCCAGCCTTTCGCCCAAAGCGAACGCTTTCGCCAGATCCTGCGGAAACACGTCCTGGCGGCGTTTGGCCTTGGCCTCGGCGTCCCAGACGGTGCAGAGGTATTTGGCGTAGTCGTCGAACTGGTAGGTGTCGTTGACGGTGAGCACTTCGCAGGAGCCGAAGGTGCGGCTCATGAAGCCTTGGGCCAGGCCGGTCATGTGGCCGTAGTTGCGCTGTTCCATGACGTCTTCGGGCACGTTCATGGTGTAGACCATGGCAGTGGGGATCTTGCGCGGGAAGATGGCGGCGTAGCCCGGGGTGTAGGTCAGGTAGGGGAACAGCATCCGCTCGATGAACGAACGGGTTTCACCGGTTTCGGCTCCGAAGTAGACGGGCGTGCCGATGACCAGGGCGTCGGCTACGGCGACTTCGGCCAGAAGCGGGGTCAGGCCGTCCTTGACGGCGCAGCGGCCGTAGTTCTTGCCGCCGATGCGTTTGCATTCGAAACAGCTGATGCAGCCCTTGAAGTCGTATTCATAGAGATGGACGAGTTTGGTGGCCGCGCCGGCCTTGGCCGCGCCGTCGAGGACGCTTTGCAGGACCTGGGCGGTGTTCCACTTCTTGCGCGGGCTGCCGTTAATGGCGAGTATCGTCATGGCGGTTTCCTCCTAGGGAAGACATG
>JAEZEM010000096.1 GCA_023417745.1 Pseudomonadota bacterium | reverse complement strand
CCAACACTCTATTTCAAGGGCTCGGCCGAGACCGCCCTGCCGCGTTGCCGCGACGCGGCCGGCGGCGTCCTCGACCCCGAGGCCGTTCGCCGCGCCGTCGAGGCCATGGGCCGGCGCGGGCTGCGGGTGCTGGCCCTGGCCCGGCGCACGCTGCCGCCCGGCAAGGCCGTCATCGAACCCGGCAACCGCGACGAGGGCCTGACCTTCCTGGGCCTTGTAGGCATGATCGATCCGCCGCGCCCCGAGGCAAAAGCCGCCGTGGCCGCCTGCCGCAAGGCCGGGGTCATGGTCAAGATGATCACCGGCGACCATGCCGCCACCGCCGCCGCCATAGGCAGCCAGCTGGGCCTGTCCGGCGACGCGCCCATCCGGGCCATGACCGGCCGCGACATCGAGGCGACCGCCGACGCCGACCTGCCGGCCCTGGCCGAGGCAACCCACGTCTTCGCCCGGGTCTCGCCCGAACAGAAGCTGCGTCTTGTCAGGTCGTTGCAAAGCCTTGGCCATGTCTGCGCCATGACCGGCGACGGCGTCAACGACGCCCCGGCCCTCAAGCAGGCCGACATCGGCGTGGCCATGGGCCTGGGCGGCACGGAAGCGGCCAAGGAGGCCGCCGACATGGTGCTGGCCGACGACAATTTCGCCACCATTGAAGCGGCCGTGGAGGAAGGGCGCGGCGTCTTTGACAATCTCTCGAAATTCATCGTCTGGACCCTGCCCACCAACCTGGGCGAGGGGCTGGTCATCCTGGCCGCCGTGCTGCTCGGCGTGGACCTGCCCATCTCGCCGGTGCAGATCCTGTGGATCAACATGACCACGGCCGGCAGCCTCGGCCTCATGCTGGCCTTCGAACCTCGGGAACCGGGCATCATGGAGCGCGCCCCGCGCGATCCGCGCCGGCCCATTCTCGACGGGCTGCTCATCCGCCGCGTGCTGCTCGTCGGCGCGGCCCTGCTCGTGGCCGCCTTCGGGCTCTACGAGTGGGAGCTGGCCGCCGGGGCCAGCCGGGAAGCGGCCCGCACCGTGGCCGTCAACGTGTTCGTGGCCATGGAGACGCTCTATCTCTTCAACTGCCGCTCGCTCACCCGCCCGGCCCTGGCCATGCCGCTTTCCGGCAACTGTTGGGTGCTGGCCGGCGTGGCCCTGGCCGTGGCGCTCCAGGTTTTTTTTACCTACGTGCCCTTCATGCAACGCCTTTTCGGTTCGGCCCCCATCGGCGCGACCGGGTGGCTGCGCATCCTGGCCGCCGCCGTAGCGGGATTTGCCCTGGTGGAGCTCCAGAAATACCTGGAAGCCAGGCGGCAGGCGGCCTCCCCGGTTGCCTGACCTGGGGGGGCGTGTTACGGATTGGACCGTGGCAGCGACTGTGTTTTCCATGATGCGCGCGAAGCGTTTTCCAAAGGGTCTGGCAGGACTGGTCTTGGCCCTGATCCTCGTCGCCGGCCTGGCTGTCCCGGCCGGGGCGGGCACCCGCGTGGAACAGGCCAAGGTTCCGCCCGGACTGGCCTATGTCGTGCGCTACGAAGGCCATCTCGATCCCGAACTCCTCGATCTGCTGCATCAGGTCTCCAAGGCCGAGGCCCTGCGCGACGCGCCGCCGGACTCGGCCCTGCTCTTGGAGCGCCGGGCCGAGGAGGACAAAGCCGCCTTCGCCAAGGTGTTCCAGTCGCGCGGCCGCTTCGCCGCCACCGTCGCCGCCTCCCTGGACAGCGCCGCCACGCCGGCCGTGCTCACCTACGCCATCGATCCCGGGCCGCAGTTCGACCTGCGCTCGGTTACCCTCAAAACCCCCGACGGCGGCGACGCCTCGGCCTTGCCCACGGCTGAGCGCCTGGGGCTGGCCGTGCCCTCGCCCTTTACCGCCAAGGCCATCCTCGACGCCGAGGCGAAAATCACCGAACTCCTTCGCGATGAGGCCCATCCCGACGTCAAGGTGGACAACCGGCAGGTCACGGCCAACTTCGCCGACCACGCCGTGTCCGTGGTCTGGACCGTCTCTCCCGGCCCCAAGGCGACCTTCGGCCCGACCACTTTTGCCGGGCTGACCACGATCAAGGAAAACTACCTGGCCGGCATGATCCCCTGGAAAGAGGGTCAGGCCTATGACGCCAAGAACGTGGAGACCTACCGCCGCGCCCTCAACGCCACCGGGCTTTTCGCCGCCGTGCAGGTGGAAACCGGGGCCGTGGACCCGGCGACAAAGCAGGCCCCGGTCAAGGTGTCCCTGACCGAACGCAAGCACCGCACCATCAAGGGCGGCGTGGACTATAAGACCGACGAAGGCCCCGGAGCCAACATCGGCTGGGAAAACCGCAATCTTTTCGGCGGCGGCGAAAAATTCACCGTGGCCGGCAGCGCCTCGGGCATCGAACAGTTCGCCGAGGCCGCTTTCGAAAAGCCCGACGCGCTCACGCCCAAGGACCTGTTCAAGGCCAAGGCCCGGGTCGCCAACGAAGACAAGAAGGCCTACAAAGGCCAAAACGCCACGGCCACGGCCTCGCTGCGCCGCCAGTTCACCGAGTCGGTCTCCGGCGGCCTGGGCCTGGGCTACCGGGCCTCGCGCATCGAGGAGGACCAGTCCCGGCCCTGGGAGAGCGACGCCCGCTACGGCTTCGTCTTCCTGCCCGTGGAACTCGGCTACGACGGCCGCGACGACGTGCTCGACCCGCAAAAAGGCCTGCTGGCCACCACCTCCCTGGCCCCGTACTGGGGAACCATCAGCGGCAAGGACAACTTCCTGCGCCCGGAATTCACCCTGGCCCACTACCTCAAGATCCTGGACAAGCCCGGCCTCGTCCTGGCCACCCGGGCCGTGGGCGGAGCCAACATCGGCACGGCCAGCGAAAACGTCACCCCGGATCTGCGCTGGTACGCCGGCGGCAGCGGCTCCATCCGAGGCTACTCCTACCAGAGCGTGGGCCCCATGCGCGGCAGGACGCCCGTGGGCGGCGCGTCGCTTTTCACCTTCTCGACCGAACTGCGCTGGCGCGTCACCGAACTCGTCGGCATCGTGCCCTTCCTCGACGGCGGCACGGCCTTCGGCAAGGCCCTGCCCCCTTACGACCAACCCATCATGCTCGGCGCGGGCCTGGGCCTTCGGGTCTATACCCCGATCGGCCCCATCCGCGTGGACGTGGCCACGCCGCTGGCCCGCCGCCAGGACATCGACGACATCGCCCAGTTCTATTGCAGCATCGGGCAATCGTTTTAGTTAAAAAGATACAAAAGATGCCTCCGGCGGCCGGGGGCCTGAGGCCCCCGGACCCACCAAATGGGTGACGGGGGGAGCCAGGGTATGGGGAACGATGTAGATCAGGAAGCGGGGAAGACCCCGGGGACGGGGCGGCGTTGGCCGCGCCGGCTGGGCTTGGTTTTTGGCGGGCTGGCCGGGGTGGTCGTCGTCCTGTGGCTGGCGCTGTTGACGCCTTGGGGCCTTGACGGCGCGGCCTGGGTGGCCGAACGCGCCATCAAGGCCGGCAGCGGCTTTGCCGCCCGCATCGAAAACGTCTCGGGCACGCTGCCCTTTTCCCTCAAGGTCGGCCGCTTCGCCCTGTCCGACGCCAAGGGACCATGGCTCGTCATCAGCGACGCGGCATTTTCCTGGTCCCCGGCCGCCCTTTTGACCGGCCGGGTGGTCATCCACGAAATCGCCGCCGACGTGGTGCGCCTGCGCCGCGCCCCGGACATCCCCCAGTCCCACCGCGCCCCGGTCACCTTTGAATGGCCGCCCCGCTTTCCCCGGCTGCCGCCCATCCTGCTGGACCGGCTGGCTGTTTCGCGCGTCATCCTGGATAAAGAATTGGCCGGCCAGGCCGCCGTCATCGGCCTGTCCGGCCGACTGGCCGAATCGGGCCAGGGCGCGGCCGCTCTGACGCTGGCCGCCAAGCGCCTGGACGGGGAAGCGCCGCTTGCGTTGTCCGTGGGCGCGGCGCTTAATTACGCCGACTGGCGGCTGGCCGTGAAGGCGAGCCTCACCGACGCGCCCGGGGGCCTTGTCGCCTCGGCCCTGGCCGGCGACGACCGCACGCCCTTTGCCCTGGAAGCCCTGGGCGACGGCCCGCTGACCGCCTGGAAGGGCCGCCTGTCCGCCCGGCTTGGCGCGGCCGACCTGCTCGTGGCCGACCTGGGGCTGGGCATTCCCCTGGCCAAGAACGCCCGGGCCGACTTTTCCCTGAACCTCGATCTGCGCCCCACCCCGGGCCTGCTGCCGCCCTTTTTCGACGATTTCCTCGGCCCCCGCTGCCGGCTGGCCGTGGCCGGCCGGGCCGGGCTGGCCGATTCCGCCCTGGAGCTTTCCACCCTTGCCGTCTCGGGAGCCTTCGGCAGCGTCTCCCTGTCCGGGACCATGGACCCCGACACTGACGCTCTGGCGGCCAAGGGCGTCATCGACATCAGCGACGCCTCGCGCCTGGCGACCTCGGCCCTGGGCGGCCGGCTCGGCGCGAAATTTACCATCGCCGGCCCGCTCTCCCGGCCTTCCCTTGCCGCCGACGCCACGGCCCGGGGCTTCCGGGCCGGCCCCGTGCATCTGGCCG
>JAEZEM010000065.1 GCA_023417745.1 Pseudomonadota bacterium | reverse complement strand
CGGTGGGCATCGGCCCCACCAAGACCCTGGCCAAGCTGGCCAACCGGGCCGCAAAAAAGCGCCCGGAAAGCGGCGGCGTCCTTGATCTGGCCGCCTGCCCCGATCTCGACGCGATCCTGGCCGCCACGCCCGTGGAAGACGTCTGGGGCATCGGCCGCCGCCATGCCGCCATGCTGAAGAGGTTCGGCATCCGCACGGCCCTGGCCTTTCGCGAGCTGCCCCGGGATTTCGTCCAAAAACGCATGACCGTCCAGGGCCTGCACACGCTGCTTGAGCTGCGCGGCCAGCCCTGCATCGACCTGGAACACGCGCCGTCGCCGGCCCGCACGCTCATGTCCTCGCGCTCCTTCGGCCAGGCCGTGACGACCCTGGACGAGCTGGCCGAGGCCGTGGCCGAATACGCCGCCCGGGCCGCCGCCCGGCTGCGCGCCCGGGGCTTGGTCGCCTCGGGGGTGGAGACCTACGTCCAGACCTATGCCGACAAGGATGGCCGTCCGCCCTACGCCAACGCCGCCTTCGCCGCCCCGCGCGCGGCCACCGCCCATACCGGCGAGCTCATCGCGGCGGCCCGCCAAGCCCTGGAGACGATTTTCCGGCCCGGCCATCGCTACAAAAAAGCCGGGGTGATCCTGCTTGGCCTGGAGCCGGCCGGCCGTCGCCAGCTTTCGCTCCTCGACCCGCCCCCCGAGGAGGACGCCCGGGGAGGTCGCCTCATGGCCGCCCTGGACGCCGTCAACGCCAAATGGGGGCACGGCGCGCTGGCTCCGGCCGCCTGCGGCGTCGACAAGCCCTGGGCCATGCGCCAGGCTAGCCGCTCCCCGCGCTACACCACGGTCTGGGACGAGCTGCCCGTGGCCAGGGCCGGCTAAACACCGACCTGCCCTTGACATGTCACTGCACGATAGTACCATCACAGCGTGAACAACAAGCACCGCAAGACCCTGGCCGCCATTTTTGCCGATCCGGTCAGCCCGGCCATCCCCTGGGAGGACATTGAGGCCTTGTTTCGGGCCTTGGACGCGGAAATCTCCGAAGGACGGGGTTCACGCGTCCGCATTGCGCTTGGCGGCAAATTTTCGGTCTTCCACCGCCCCCATCCCCAAACGGTCACCGACCGGGGCGCGGTCCGTTCGGTGCGGCGTTTTCTGACCAACGCGGGAGTCAAACCATGAACACGCTGTCGTACAAAGGGTATCAGGGACATTTCGCCTACGATCCCCAGGCCGACCTCTTCCACGGCGAAGTTTTGCACCTGGCCGACGTCATCACCTTCCAGGGCCGCTCCATCGACGAGTTGCGCCAAGCCTTGGCCGATTCCGTGGAAGACTATCTGGAGTTCTGCGCCCTCAAGGGCAGAGCGCCGGAAAAGCCTTATTCCGGCCGTTTCAACATCCGCCTCGACCCGGGGCTGCATCAGCGCATCGCCATCATGGCCGCAGCCGACGGCAAAAGCCTCAACCACTGGGTGGCCGACGCCTTGAGTCAAGCCGTGGCCTCCCAGATCGGCGAACAGACCGGCACGCAGGGCCGTTGACGCCCGAATCCTCCCCCAGGAGCAACGCCCATGGCCCTTTTCACCGTGGAAAACCTGATCGCCTTCCTGACGCTGTCCGCCCTGGAAATCGTCCTTGGCATCGACAACATCGTCTTTATCGCCATCATTTCCAACGCCCTGCCGGCCGAGATCCAGTCCAAGGCGCGCAAGATCGGGCTGCTGCTGGCCATGGGCACCCGCATCCTGCTGCTGCTTGGCATCACCTGGGTCATGGGCCTCACGGCGCCGCTTTTCGCCGTGCTTGGCCATGTGGTCACCGGCCGCGACGTCGTGCTGCTGGCCGGGGGCCTGTTTCTTATCGCCAAGTCCACCTTCGAGATCCACGAAAAGATCGAGCCGGCCCATGAGGGCGAGCAGCGCGCCGCCAAAGTGCGCGGTTTCGCCGCCGCCGTGACCCAGATCGCCATTCTCGACATCGTCTTTTCGCTGGATTCCGTCATCACCGCCGTGGGCATGTCCGGCGAAATCGTGGTCATGGTGGCGGCCGTCATCGCCGCCGTCCTGGTCATGATGCTGTTCGCCGACGCCATCAGCCACTTCGTGTCGCGCCACCCCACGGTGCAGATGCTGGCCCTGTCGTTTCTCATTCTCATCGGCGTGTTCCTGGTGGCCGAGGGCCTGGGTCGCCATATCGACCGGGGCTACATCTACTTCGCCATGGCCTTTTCGCTGCTGGTCGAACTCCTCAACATGCGCGCCCGCCGGGCAACCGGCGGCAAGTAATGAGGGCGGCGTCCCCCGCAAGCCTCGCTTGCGGGGGACGCCGCCCTAACATGTCGGGGGTCCGGGGGCCTGAGGCCCCCGGCCGCCGGAGGCCTCTTCCGTTCTACTGACTCAATTGACGCCGCGTTCGATAAAAAACGGGGCGTATTTCTGGTCCGTGCCCTTGATGTGTCCCACCAGCCAGTTCTTGAGGAAGTTCATGACCTCGGTGGTCAACGCCGCCCGGTTGGCCCGGAAGTCGTTGCCAAAGGCGATGACCTTGTCCACGAAGGCCACGTGTTCTTTGCGGTGGTTGAGGTAGCCCGGATACTTGTACTGTTCCATGAGCTTTTCCTCGAAGCCGAAGTGGTCCACCGCGTAGTTCTGCAGTTCTTCGAGAATCGCCTCAAGCTGGTGCTTGCCCTTGCCCGAGCGCATGGCCTCGTGCAGGTCGCAGATCATGCGCACGAGCACCTGATGCTGACGATCGATCTCGCTGATGTTGGTGGCCAAGGAGTCGTCCCATTGCAGCAGGCTGCCGCCGATGGAACAGGCCCCGCCGGAGCCGTTGCCCGAGGCTTTGGCGGCGGCGGGCTTGGCGGCCGGGGCGGGAATAGCCGCCGGCTTGGGAGTCGGGGCGGCTTTGGCGGCAGCCGGTTTGGCCGCCGGCAGGGTTTTGGCTTTGGCCGGGGCGGGGCGTGACGGCGGCAAGGCCCGGGAGGCGGCCGGCCGCGACGGCGCGAGGGCCTTGGCGGCCGGGCGGGCGGCGGCCAGGGCCGGACGGGAGGCGCCGGCCTCGCCGGTCATCTGGCGGATGGCGGCGTCGAGGTCGTTGGCCAGTTCGGTCAGGGCATGAAGGGCCTGGGAAGCGGCGGCGGCGTCCTCGGCCGTGTCGCGGGCGATGCCGTTGACCTCCTCCACGGCCCGGTTGATCTCCTCGGAGGTGGCGGACTGCTCCTCGGAAGCCGTGGCGATGGACTCCACCTGGGTGGCGGTGGCTTCGACGATGCCGACGATTGCGTCCATGAAGCGGCCGGAATCGGCGGCCGCCCGGGTGCTGTCCTCGATGCCCGAGGCAGCGGACTCCACAGCGGCGATGTTCTCCCTCGCCTGCCCCTGGATGGACACCACGGCGTCGCCGACTTCCTTGGTGGCGGTCATGGTCTTTTCGGCCAGTTTGCGGACCTCGTCGGCCACCACGGCAAAACCGCGTCCGGCGTCGCCGGCCCGGGCCGCTTCGATGGCGGCATTAAGGGCCAGCAGGTTGGTCTGGTCGGCAATGTCGGAAATGACGTTCATGATGTGGCCGATGCTGTCGGCCTGCTGGCCAAGGCGCGTCATGGACTCCTTGAGATCCAGGATGCGTCGGCGGATGCCTTCGATGGAATTGACGGCCGAGCGCACCCCGTCCGCGCCGGTGACGGCCTTGTCCTTGGCGTCGGCGGCGCTCACGGCGGCGCTGGAGGCATTGCGGGCCACTTCGAGCACCGTGGCGTTCATCTCTTCCATGGCTGCGGCCGTGTCCATCATGCGATCGCGCTGCTGGGCCGCGCCCTGCCCCACCTGTTCAATGCGCGAAAGCAGCCCGGCCGAGTGTTCCATGACACTTTCGGAGATGCCGCGCGCTTTCGTCGCGCCTTCTCCCAGGCGGGCCAGCAGTTCGGCAGTGCGGGCTTCCTGGGCCTTGGCCGCTTCCAGGGCGCGGTCGGCCTCGGCGGCATGGCCCTGGGCCTCGCGGCTCTTGGTTTCCACGGCGGCCAGCCCCTGCTCCAGGGAAGCGACCATGCGGGCCAAGGCGTCGCGCAGCTCGGCCAGCTCCGGCGGGTAGTCGCCGGCCGGCACGGCCTTGAGATCGCCGCCGGCCACAGCCCCGGCATATTCACGCAGCCGCCCCAGGGGCGCGAGGACCGCACGGCGGAACAGGAAAAGCACCGCCAGACAGACCACGGCCGACAGCCCCAGCCCCACGGCCTGCAGGGTCATGAGCGTGGCCACGTCGTCCTCGGTCTCGGCCTGGAGTCGGGCCACGGCCTTGTCCTGGGCCGCGACCGCCGCTTCCGAGGCAGCCACCAGGCGCTCAGGCGAAACCGCATCGGCCTTGGCCAGGGCGGCCTCGGCTTCGGCCGCGAAGGGCTTGATCAGCCGGCCGGCCTCGTCAAGGAGCGCTCCAGCCTCGCGACTGGATGGATCGATGGTGAACTTTTTGCCGTTTTCATACGTTCCGCCCCGGGCCAGCAGCCCCTGGGTCGATTCCAAGGCGGACAGACGTTTGCGGATGTCATCGGCCAGGCCGGCCGGCGCGCCGCCGCCCTTGGCCTGGTGGGCCAAGGCCAGGACGTCCTTGGCGATCTTCTGAATCTGCATGCGTTGCCGGCCGGCTAGATTGATGACCAGGCCGTCGGTTTTCTGTTGGCTGGTGATGGACCAGGTGGCCGCGAACATGCCGAGCGCGACGAGGAAGAGGATGCCGATGGAGACAAAAATCCGGGCGCGAATGCTCATGGATCGAAACTCCTTGGCTCGGGCGAAATCAACGACGAATCATGCGCCCGATTTCCTACCATCCAGCATGAGAATTGACGAGGTGTCAACTCTCATTTTGGTGACCGAAATAGTGCGGAAGCGCCGCTCAAGAGACCTTCAAGCTCCGCGTCGCGCAGGGACAGCCGGCGGCGCAGGCGCGCAATCTCCTCACCCGGATCAAACAGCGGATAATCGCTGCCAAAAAGGATGCGTTCCCGGGGATGATTGTCGAAGATGCGGCGCAAGGTGGCATCGTCGATGAAGGCCAGGGTGCTGGAAGTATCAATATAGACATTTTTGCCGATCAGATGCTCCACGGCATATTGCCAGTGGAGATAGCCGCCCATGTGGGCCGCGATGACGGTCAGCTGGGGAAAATCGCGCAGGATGGCCGCCACCTTGGCCGGGCAGGAGTTGTTCTCCTCCGGCGGCAGGCGGTCGCCAACATGGAGCATGACCACGAACCGGCCGGACAGCGCCTCGAAGATGGGCCACAGTTTGCGGTCGTCCAGGCGGAAGCCCTGGAAGTCGGCGTGGAACTTGATGCCCTTGATGCCGTTTCGCCAGAGTCTGTCCAGTTCGCGCTCGAAGTCCGGGTAGTCCGGGTGCAGCGTGCCGAAGCTGATGATGCGCTTGTGTTCGCGGTGGATGGCGATGGCCCAGTTGTTGGCCGGGACCACCTGGGCCGGAGCCGTGGCCGCGTTGTGGACCACGACCTTGTCCAGGCCCGCCCTGGCCGCACGCGCCAGGAGATCGTCGATCTGGCCGGTGCCGACAGGCGGGATGCCGTAGTGCCCTTCAAGCTGGGCCAGAACCTTGTCCGCGATTTTGGGATGATAGGCGTGGGTGTGGATATCAATAAACATGAGGGAAAATGCCGCGAAAAAGGCGGGAGGGTTAGACGGTGAACAACTCGCGCAGCCAGGACGGCACGGGTATGGGCCGGCCCTTTGGCGAGGTGCAGGCGTGGAGCGTTTCGCCAGCGGCCAAGAGCGTGGCGTCTTCGGGCGGCCCAAAGATCTGGTAGGCAAAGGTGACCGAGGCCCGGCCCCAGTCGCTGACGGCCGTGCGCACGGTGATGGCGTCGTCGTAGCGGGCCGGACGCAGATACCGCACGGCCAGGTCGCGCACCGGCAGCCACACGCCGCGCGCCTCGACCTCGCCGTAGCTCATGCCGCGCACGCGGATGAAATGCCCGCGCCCGCGCTCGAACCAGTGGGGATAATGCCCGTAATAGGCGTAGCCCATCTGGTCCACCTCGCCGTAGGAGACGGTGAGCGTCAGCCGCGAGTCGGGCGTGGGAAAGTCTTCAGGCTTGAGGATCAGGGTCATGGCGTCTCGTTATCGCGTGTCTCGCTCGGCGATCAGGCGTCGCCGACGTGTCAAAACCGGGTTTTGGCGAAACGCGCCCGGAAAGTCCGGCGCGTCACGAACGGGTCCGGTCCATGGCCCAACGCAGCAACGCGTGCCCCGCGTCCACGGCCAAGCCGGTCTTGGCAGCTTGCGCTTCGCTAAAACCCGCCGCGCCGGAGGGTATTACGCCCGGCTTCCAGAAAAGAAAAGGCACGGGATCGGCGGCATGGGTGCGGATGGCGATGGGCGTCAAGTGGTCGCAGGCGATGACGAAGGCCGCGTCGTCGCCCAGGGCCTCGACCATGGGCGCGACAATGCGGGCGTCGAACCGGGCCACGGCCTCGGTCTTGCCGGCGGCGTCGCCGCCATGCCCACACTCGTCCGGGGCCTCGACATGGACAAAGACGAAGTCGCCGTCCTTCAAAAACGCCAGCGCCGCCGCCACCTTGCCCTCGTAGTTGGTGTCGAGAAGCCCCGTGGCCCCGGGCACGTCGATAACGGCCATGCCGGCCGCCCGCCCCAGGCCCTTGACCAGATCCACGGCCGAAACCACCGCGCCGCGCAGGCCGAAGGTCGCGGCGAAATCCGGCAGCTTAAGCGCCCGGCCCTGACCCCAGGGCCACACGGCATTGGCCTTGGTCGGATTGTCCGGCCCAGCCAGCGCGGCCGCCGCCTTGGCCGCGAAATCAAAAAGCGCCGGAGCCCGGCGCAGCTCGGCCAGGTCCGGAGCGATGGGCTGATCGGTAATGTCGTGGGGCGGGCGCACGTAAACGCCCGCCTCCTCCCGGCCGGCCGCGCCCTTGGCCACCAGGATGTGGCGGTACTGCACGCCGGCATGAAGCTCGTAGCCGGCCGGCAGGCAGGTCGCAGCCAGCTTTTCGACCAACGCCGTGGAGGCCGGCGTGGCGATATGGCCGGCGCTGTAGTCGCGCATAAGCCCGGCCTCGGCGAATTCGCTCACCGTGACGGTGTTGAGCCGGAAAACGACGTCGTCAGGGGCAACCGGCAAGCCCATGGCCGCCGCCTCGATGGGGCCGCGCCCAGTGTGGTTTTGGGCCGGGTCAAAGCCCAAAAGCGACATGTTGGCCACGTCCGACCCCGGGGCCATGCCATGGGGCACGGTGCGGCAAAGCCCCACCATCCCCTCCCGGGCCAACCGATCCATGACCGGCGTGGCCGCCGCCTCCATGGGCGTGCGCCCGCCCAGGGCGTCCACAGGCTGGTCGCCCATGCCGTCGGCGATGAGGAACACGAGTTTGCGGGGAAGGGGGGATGTTGTGGACATGCGGGAAGATGCCTCCGGCGGCCAGAGAGAAACTTTTTGAAAAAAGTTCCTCTCTGGACTCTCTTCAAAAACTTTTAACGGGGGTCCGTATCGCGTTCCTTAAAAAATGCGATAGCATTTTTTAAGAAAAACTCTTGGTTTAACCTGTCGATGCGTTTTCGTGGACGCGCCATTACAACACACGGAAATGGACCGTGCCGGGTTTGATGAAGGGCATGGTCCCGGTGTCGGCCAACACGGCGGCGATGGCCCGGTTGGGGGCCTCGTGGGTCAAAAAGACGATGGAGACGTAGCCGTCCTCGGGTTCGCCCTTCTGCACGGCCTGGCGGATGGACACGCCGTGCTCGCCCATGGACTTGGAGATGGCGGCCATGACCCCGGCCTGATCCTTGACCGTGAAATGGATGTAGTGCGGCGTCACGAAGTCGTCGGTGTCGACCAGCTCGGCCTCGGGCAGGGGTTCGGCCCGAAAACCGGTGTTGTTGGGAATCATGCCGTCCCGGGCCAGGGCCAGGATGTCGGCCACAACCGCGCTGGCCGTGGGCAGATCGCCGGCCCCCATGCCGTGGAGCATGATGGGGCCGGAGGCGTTGCCTTCCACCCGCACGGCGTTAAACGCGCCCTTGACGCTGGCCAGCAGGAAATCCTCGTGCACGAGCATGGGCCAGACCCCGGCGGCAAGCTTGCC
>JAEZEM010000052.1 GCA_023417745.1 Pseudomonadota bacterium | reverse complement strand
ATGTAGGCCATGGCGTACTTGATGAACATGAGCTTGCGGATGAAGAAATAGCGGTAGTCGCTGCGGATGGTCAGGAACTTGTTGGGCTGCTGCTCCAGGGGCAGGTGGATATGCAGCCCCACCGACTCGCCGCCGCATTCGTAAGCCCCCTTGTTGGCCGCTTCCATGAGTCCCGGCCCGCCGCCGGTGATGACTGAATAACCGGCCTGGCAGAGCATGTGGGCGAGTTTGGCCGTTTCGGCGTAGAGCGGCTCATCAGGGCCTATCCGGGCCGAGCCGAAGATGGACACGGCCGGTTTCAATTCTCCAAGCTGCTCGAATCCATCGACAATTTCGGCCATGATCTTGAAAAGCCGCCAGGATTCGGACATCGACAGATCATTGATGAGATATTGGCGCGAGGCGGACATGGACGGCGCTCCTTTGCTGATTTGCGGACAGGGTCTTTTCAGCGACGGCCGAACGGGGTACACGGCGTCTCCTGGCAATCGGCCCACCGTTTGCCGGTCTTGCCCCCAAAGGCGTTTATTATCAAGACGCGGCCGCCCCGTCGGCCGCACCCGGAGGCACCATGAAGGTCAAGTTCCTCGGCGCGGCCGGAACCGTCACCGGTTCCTGTCACCTTATCGAGACCGCCACGGCCCGCTTCGCCATCGACTGCGGCATGCACCAGGGCAACGAGGTCATCGAGCGCCGAAACCTCGACACCTCGGTCTACAAGCCCCGCAACATCGACTTCTTCCTGGTCACCCACGCCCATATCGACCACTCCGGACTCCTGCCGCGCATGGTCAAGACCGGCTTTAGCGGCAAGATCTATTGCACGCCGCCGACCAAGGAGCTGCTCTCCATCATGCTGGAGGACAGCGCCCACATCCAGGAGATGGAAGCCGAATGGGCCAGCCGCAAAAGCCGCCGCCATGGCGGCCGGACCGTGGAAGCCCTCTACACCAAGGCCGATGCCCTGGCCGCCGCCGCCTTGTTGACCCCCGTTCCCTACGGCGAATCCTTTTCGCCGGCCCCGGGCATCACCGCCGTCTACCACGACGCCGGACATATCCTGGGCTCGGCCTTTATCGAACTGTCCCTGGACGGCAACGGCAAGCGCACGCGGATGCTGTTTTCCGGCGACCTCGGCCGGCCCGACCAGCTTCTGGTCAACGACCCGGACAAGCCGGTGGAGTCCGACTACCTGTTCCTGGAAGGCACCTACGGCGACCGCGACCACAAAAATCCCCAGGACAGCCGCGAGGAGCTGGCCCAGGCCATCCGTGAGAGCTACGCCCGGGGCGGCAAGATCATCATCCCGGCCTTTGCCGTGGAACGCACCCAGGAAATGCTTTTCTGCCTGCACCTGCTGCTCAAGGAAGGCCGCATCCCGGCCGATCTGCCGGTCTTCGTGGACAGCCCGCTGGCGATAAAAGCCACCGAGATCTTCCGGCGAAACCCGGCCTACCTCGACGCCGAGACCCGGGCCTACTACGACCGGGGCGAAGACCCGCTGTCGCTGCCCAACCTCCGCTTCACCCAGACCACCGACCAGTCCCGCGAGATCAACGAACTCAAAGGCCCGGCCATCGTCATCGCCGCCAGCGGCATGTGCAACGCCGGGCGCGTCAAGCACCACCTGCGTCACAATCTGTGGCGTCCCGAGGCTGGCATCGTCTTCGTCGGCTTCCAGGCCATGGGCACGCCCGGCCGCAAGATCGTGGACGGCGCCAAGATGCTCCGCATCCTGGGCGAGGAAGTGGCGGTCAACGCCAAGGTCTACACCATCGGCGGCTTTTCCTCCCACGCCGGCCAAAGCCAGATTCTCACCTGGCTGTCGCACTTCAAGACCAACCATCCGCAGGTGTTTCTGGTTCACGGCGAGCAGAAGGCCCTGGAGACCCTGGCTGGGCTTATTCGCCAGCGTTTTGGGGTCAAGGTGCGCATCCCGCAGTACCTTGAGGAATACACGCTGACGCCGGGGGCCGAGCCGGTCGTGGCCGTGGACGCCGAAAAGGCCCACCCGCACATCGACTGGGAAGTGCTTTTCGCCGAGATGGACGGGCGTCTGGCCCGGCTGCGCGGCAAGGCCAAGGATCTGGCCGAGCGTCCGGCCGAGGAACAGGCGGAATTGCGCCAGCGGATTACGACCCTGGACCGGGAGATGCTGGAGCTGCTCTCGGAATTGTAGGCCCAAACAACGGACGCGGCTTCGGGCAAGCCCCGGGGCCGCGCCGTCCGTCGACAGGGGAGGGCGGCGTGGCTGGCGTCCCGTGCTCGAAATCCGTAAAAAGCCTTTCGGGCCTTGGCTGCTTGGGAGCGGGAAGCGCCCCGAAAGGCGCGGCCCGTTAGTCGGCGGGCGGTTGGCTACTTGAGGCGGTAGGTGATGCGGCCGCGGGTGAGGTCGTAGGGCGAAAGCTCGACCTTGACCCGGTCGCCGGGCAGGATGCGGATGTAGAACTTGCGCATTTTGCCGGAGATATGGGCCAGCACTTCGTGACCGTTTTCCAGCTCGACGCGGAACATGGCGTTGGGCAGGGCTTCCTGCACCACGCCGTCGACCTCGATGGCGCCTTCTTTGGCCATAAACAGTATCCTCCTGACGGCGCGCCCCATGGACGCGGCCGAATGGTCGCGTTATCGTGAACGGGGTTAGGTAGATGGTTTTTTCTAAAAAGGCAAGGGGAAGGGTGGCGCCCGCCCGTTCTTGCCGCCTGGCCGTATCTTGGAGTATAGCCTTGAAAAAAAGGAATAACCGCCGTGCTGACGCGACCGCAACTCGATAAATACGCCGACGTCCTGGTCTGGGGGCTTTTCACGTCCCGCACCGAACCCTACAAGCCCGGCGACGTGGTGCTCGTCCAATACGAACTGGCCGCCCTGAAGCTGGCCGAGGCCGTCTACGCCAAGCTCATGGAGCGCGGCATCAATCCCGTGCCGCGACTGGCGCTCACCCCGGCCATGGAAAGCGCGTTTTACGGCAAGGCCGACGAGGCCCAGCTTGTCTTTCAGGCCCCGGGACAGGCCGAACTCCATGAAAATCTCCACGGAGCCATGCATCTGCTCGGCCCGGACAGTCTGACGCATTTAAGCGGCGTGGACCCCAAGCGCATCGCCGCCGCCGCCGTGGCCCGCAAACCCCTGCGCGACATCCTCGTGCGCCGGGAGGAACGCGGCGAATTCGGCTGGACGCTGTGCCTGTACCCCACGGCCGAGCTGGCCGCCAAGGCCGGACTGTCGAAAAAGGACTACGCCGCCCAGGTCGTGGCCGCCTGCTTTCTCAAGGACCCGGACCCCGTGGCCCGCTGGCGGGCGCTGTATGAGGAAGTCCGGGAGATCAAGGCCTGGCTTGGCAGCATAAAGGCCGATTATCTGCACGTGGAATCGGCCGGCGTGGACCTCAAGGTGAGCGTCGGCGAGCGCCGTCGCTGGCTTGGCCTTTCCGGCCACAACATCCCGAGCTTTGAGATCTTCACCTCGCCCGACTGGCGCGGCGTGTCCGGGCGCTATTTCGCCGACCAGCCGTCCTATCGCAGCGGCAACCTCGTCTCCGGCGTGCGCCTGACTTTCAAGGACGGCCAAGTGGCGGAGGTCTCGGCCGAGCAGGGCGAGCAGTTCGTGCGCAAGCAGCTGGCCATGGACCCCGGAGCCTCGCGCATCGGCGAATTCTCCCTGACCGACCGGCGCTTTTCCCGCATCGACCAGTTCATGGCCAATACGCTCTATGACGAAAACTTCGGCGGACCGAACGGCAACTGCCACGTGGCCGTGGGAAGCTCCTATTCCGACACCTACGACGGCGATCCGGCCAGCCTGGACGCCGCCAAGAAAGCCGAACTCGGCTTTAACGATTCGGCCCTGCATTGGGATCTCGTCAATACCGAGCCCAAGCGGGTGCGTGCCCATCTGGCCGACGGCAGCGACGTGACCATCTACGAGGACGGGCAGTTCACGTATTGACGCGACGGGCGGCCTGCCGTAACGCGGCAGGGGCGCGCCCACGCGGCGCGCAGCCACAAGGAAGGGAGCGGGGTATGCGGAAACTGGCGATGCTGACGGCTGTGGTCTTGGCGCTTTTGGTCGGTCTGGCCCAGGCCGGACCCAAGGCCAACCCCAACATCCGGGGCTGGGAGCGGGGCGGGGCCTACGACAAGATGTTCGATCCCAAGGAAGCCGATGCCGTCAAGGGGCGGGTGGTCAAGATCTACGACATCGTGCCGCTGCCGGGCATGGCCACGGGCCTGGCCCTGCAGGTCGAGGACAAGAAGGACAAGACCCTGGAAATCGTGCACCTTGGCCCCAAGGAATTCGTTGATCTGGCCTCCATCGGCCTCAAGGAAGGCGACCAGGTCAAGGCGGCCGGCGTCTGGGCCGAGTTCGACGGCCAGGACGTGCTCATGGCCGTCAAGATCAAGAAGGGCGACGACGTCCAGCTCAAGGTCCGCCGCACCAAGGACGGTTTCCCGTTCTGGAGCATGACGCCCGAAGAGCGCCAGCGCGAAACCGGAATGGACGCCGGAGACTGATTTTTCTTTTCCCCTGGCGGCGTTCGGCAACAGCGCGGCCGAGACTTTACGGGATTTTTCCGCCGGCCCGCGCATCGGCCTTGCGCTTTGCGGCCGCTTTTCGTAAGAATTGTTATAGCGACGCATTTTGCCGCCCCAGGCGCGGTCACACTATAAACGGGAGCTTGCCGCATGGAGGAAACCCTCAAGAAACAGGATGCCGAACTCCTCCAACTCGTCACGTTCAGTATTGGCGAGGAGGAATTTGGCGTCGATATCCTCAGCGTGCAGGAGATCATCCGCATGATGGATATCACCAAGGTCCCGCGCGCCCCCGATTTCGTCGAGGGCGTCATCAATCTGCGGGGCAAGGTCATACCCATCATTGATCTCCGGCGGCGCTTTGGCCTGACCACTCGGGACCACGACAAGCATACCCGCATCATCGTCATTGAGATCAACAACATGATCGTCGGGTTTGTGGTCGATTCCGTCTCCGAGGTGCTGCGGATACCCGCCAGCACGGTGGAGCCGCCGCCACCCGTCGTTTCGGGCCTGGAGTCCGAATACATCAGCGGCGTGGGCAAGCTCGAAGATCGGCTGCTCATCCTGCTCGACCTCAACAAGCTGCTTTCCGGCGAAGAACGGGACATGCTCGGTTCCTTCTAAAGCCGGCTTGCCCCCATGGCCGGGCGGACCGGCTCCCGGGGGCATTTAGCCGGTCCGGTTCCGGACGGCCCGGCGCAATCCGTTACGCGGTTACGGCCGCCGTCACTTTTGTGGCGGCGGCCATCCCGTATTTTCTTCACGAGGACCATCTTGTCCCGCACAGCTTCGCCCCTCGCCGAACTCCTCGCCGCCAGCGATTCCGCCTCGGTCTATAAAAGCGGACCGGCCACCCTGGCCTATCTCGCCGCCGCGGCCCTAGCCCGGGGGCAATCCGCCGTGGTCGTGGCCCCGGGCGTCCATGAACTCTCGCGCATCGCCGCGCTGCTCGACATGCTGGCCCCGCCCTCGCCAGGGACGCTGTGGGGCGCGTCCTACGCCATGCTGCCGTCTTACGCCCCGGGCCGGCCAAGCGGCGCGTTCTGGGCCCGGCGCATGGCCTTTCTGGCCTTTGCCGCCATGGGCAAGGGACCGCGCGTGCTGCTGGTCACCGCCGACAACCTGCTGCCCAAGTGGCCGCCGCCCCGCGCCCTGGAAGGCAACATCTTAAACGTCGCCGTGGGCGAGGAACTGCCCCGGGATCTCATCGCCGAACAGGCCGTGCTGTGGGGCTACAAGCGCTCGCCCATGGTGGCGGGCCCCGGCGAATTCGCCCTTCGCGGCGACATCCTCGACATCTTTCCGCCGGGCTACGAGAGTCCGCTGCGGCTGGAATTTTTCGGCGACGTCCTCGAAGCCGTGCGCCGCTTTGACGCCGGCACCCAGCGCTCCCTGGCCGAACTCGCCGAGGCCTCCCTCATTCCGGCCGCCCCGGCCGTCTTGTCCGAAACCTTCATGGACGAGGCCCGGACCCTGTGGGAGACCATCGCCGGCACGGGCGAACTGCACCGGGCCGCCAAGCAACGCCTGGAAACCGCCTTGCAGGTCCGCGACGGCGGCATCTGGCCCGGGCTTTTTTATGAAAAGCCGGTGGAGCTTTCGGCCTGGTTTCCCGAAGGCGCGGCCTATGTTGTGTGCGATCCCACCAAGGTCAAGGAGCGCCTGGAAGAGGCCGAGCACGCCTGGCGGCGCTTTTTCGAGGCCGAAACCAAGGAGCTGGGCCATCCCTGGCCGAACTCCCGGGTGTTGTGGCCCGAGAACATGGCTCGCAAGTCCCTGGTGGCCGGCCGGCGCATTCTCTTTGAAGACCTGGTTATGGGCCGGGGCCGCCATGGCCCGGATCTGCCGGAAAAGGCCCTCGAACGCTTTGGCGACCTCTTTTGGAAGCCCGGCTCGGACAAGCGCCCCTGGACCACCCTGGTCGCCGCCCTCAAGGAATGGAACGGCCACGGCCAGACCATCCTGTCCTTCCACGGCGAGCGGTCGCGCAAGAAATTCCTGCAAATGATCGAGCCCGAGGGGCTGGTCTTTCGTACGGGCTACAGCCCCGACGAGACCGGGCTTTTCGCGCTGCTCTCGCCGCTTCGCCACGGCATGGAGCTGGCTTGGCGCGACACCCGCATCCTGGCCGAGGACATCCTGCATCCCGAGTCGGCCAAGGGCGGCTCCGACCGGGCCGACAAGGACTTCAAGGGCTTGGCTTCCTTTGACGACATCCGGCCCGGCGATCTGGTCGTCCACCGCGATTACGGCGTAGCCGCCTTCGAGGGCCTGACCCGCATGACCGTGGACGCCACCGGCGGCGATTACCTGCTTTTGGTCTTTGCCGACGAGGACAAGCTTTATCTGCCGGCCGACCGCCTGGGCCTGTTGCAACGCTACAAAGGCCCTGAAGGCATCTCGCCGCCCCTTGACCGCCTGGGCGGGGCGCGCTGGAAGTCCGTGCGCGAGCGGGCCAAAAAAGCCGTTGAGCGCATCGCCGCCGATCTGGTCGAGATGTACGCCTACCGGCAGGTGGCCAAGGGCTACGCCTACGGCCCCACCAACGAACTGTACCTGGAATTCGAGGCCACCTTCGGCTTCGAGGAAACCCCGGATCAGGAGCGGGCCATCGGCGAGGTTCTGGCCGACATGGAACGGCCCGAGCCCATGGACCGGCTGGTGTGCGGCGACGTGGGCTTCGGCAAGACCGAGGTGGCCCTGCGGGCCGCTTTCCGGGCGGTCCTCGACGGCAAGCAGGTGGCCATGCTCTGCCCGACCACGGTCCTGGCCGAGCAGCACTACCAGAATTTCGCCGCCCGGCTGGAAGGCTTCCCGGTGCGGGTGGAGATGCTCTCGCGCTTTGTTTCGCCCAAGCGGCGCAAGGTGGTGCTGGAGGCCGTGTCGCGCGGCGAGGTGGACATCCTGGTCGGCACCCACCGTATCCTGTCTTCAGATGTGGCCATCCCCAACATCGGCCTGCTCATTCTCGACGAGGAGCAGCGTTT
>JAEZEM010000033.1 GCA_023417745.1 Pseudomonadota bacterium | reverse complement strand
TCATTTTGGCCATCAAGGAAGCGCGCGAGGAAGGCGACCTGCGCGAAAACGCCGGCTACGAAGCCGCGCGTGAACGCCAGGGCATGCTCGAAGCCCGCATCAACTACATCGAATCCCGCATGTCGCGCTTTAACGTCATCGACCTCGCCACCTTGGGCGGCGAGCAGGTCATTTTCGGGGCCACCGTCGAAATCGAGGACGTCGATACCGGCGACGTGAAAAAGTACACCCTGCTTGGGCCGGACGAAGCCGAACCGAGCAAGGGCTCCATTTCGCTTCTTTCCCCAGTGGGGCTGGCTCTGCTTGGCAAGTTCGTCGGCGACGAGATCGTCGTCGACGCTCCGCGCGGCAAGATCAACTACGAAATCGTCTCCATCGCCTTTCACGGCCCCGTCACCGCCGCCGACGACTAGCCGCTTCTTCTCGCCCGACACGAGCCAAGGCCCTGCCGCGATGCGGCAGGGCCTTTTTCATCATGTCCGCCGCAACAGCGGGCCGCCCAAGCGACAGGCCGCGACCGACCGCGATTGCAGCCGGACGCCGCTTGCCGGGCTCGGCCCAGCCGCCTGGCGGCGGAACTCAGCCCTCGGACCGGCGGCGATTGAAGAAGCAGCCGTTGCCGGCCTCGTCATAACACTTGCCGCAGGACACGCAGGCCGCACCCCGCCGGTCCCCGGCCGCCCAGCGGGCCGGCAGATCGGGTTCGCGCAGAAGCGGCCGCGACAAGGCGAAAAGCGCCACATCCGTTTCCGCCAGGACCGCTTCCATGACCTCGGGCGAACGGTTGGCCCCGACCAGAGCTACCGCAGCGCCAACGGCCGCAGCCACGTCCCCGGCTTCCCGGCGAAAGACCGACTGCGGTTGTTTCTTGCCGCCGCAAATCCCCTTGTTGCCGCCCAGGCCGCTGACCTCGATCAGGTCGATGCCGGCCTCGTCCAAGACCTTGGCCGTCTCCAGGCAGATCCGGTCCAGGCCGGGCGTGCCGGCCATGTCCCGGCAATCCAGCTTGACGGCCAGGAGGAAATCCCGGCCTGCCTCGCCGGCCATGGCCGCCCAGATGTCCATGAGCAGGCGTCGGGCGTTCTCCGGCGAGCCGCCGTAGGCGTCGGTGCGGGCATTGGTGGCCGGATTGAGGAACTGGCTCAGGAAATAGCCGTGGGCGCTGTGGATTTGCGCCCCGTCGTAGCCGGCCTGACGGGCCAGGACCGTGGCCCGGGCGTAGAGGTCCGGCAAGGCGGCCAGGGTCGCCGTGTCGGGGTCGCCCGCCGACCACAAGGTTCCGCCTCGGCCGGCAAAGGCGAATTGGGCCAGGGCCAGGCAGTTTTCGGCGTGCAGCGTGTCCACGATGCGCCGGTGCCCGTCCACGTGTTCGGGGCGGGCCAAGCCGAGCTGGCCGGGCAGCGAGCCGCCCTCGGGATCGACGGAGGTGGCGCTGACGATGACGGTTCCCACCCCGCCCCGGGCCAGTTCTTCGTAGACGGCGAGCAGTTCGGGCGTGGCCCGGCCCTGGGCGTCGGCCAGGCGCTCCCAGGTGGCCGAACGCACCAGACGGTTTTTTGCCTGCCGTGCGCCGACGGCGACCGGATCGAACAAGGTCTTCATGGACAAGCCTCCAGTGGGACATTTGCCCAAACCTATGCGCCCGGGACCAGGGCAGCGCAAGAAGGCACGCGCAGGTACGCCTGTACCCGTTTCCATACTACTCCACGCAAAAAGGCCCTGCCGCGACGCGACAGGGCCTTTTCAAAAACGCCGCCGGGTCGGGCTAGGCCGAAGCTTTGGCCGCGTCCAGGGCAATTTGAAGCTTGGTCTCGTCCTCGTGGGACAGCGAGGTCTGGAGCACCTTGCCGCCGGAGCCGGACAGTTCGTCGAGCACCTTGTCGGCGGTCATCTTGCGGATGAGCACAAACAGCACCGACGTGCCGGGCTGGAGCTGCTCGGCCAGTTTTTTCATGAAATCGTCGTCAATGCCGACGTCGGACAGCGCCCCGGCCGCCGCGCCGGCTCCGGCCCCGACCACGGCCCCGAGGATGGGGTTGAGGAAGATCAGGCCGATGAGCATGCCCCAAAACCCGCCGCCCACCGCGCCCGAGGCGGCCAGGTGGTACATCTGGTTGAGCTTCACCTTGCCGTCGTCTTTCTTCACGGCCACCACGGCGTCTTCCAGGTCGACGAGGTATTCCTTCTGCATCTTGAGAAGTTTAAGCCGCACTTCCTCGGCCTTGAACATGTCGTCATAGCCGACGACGATCAGATCGCTCATGGGGGATGCTCCTTTGGCGTCTTGGGGTTAAACGGCCCGCGCGGGTCGTCCTATCCTCACCTATGGCCCATTGCCCCAGGCGTGGCAACCGGGAATGCGACCGCACGGCTCAAAACGGCCGGGGAATGGAGAGAAAGAGCGTGGTGCCTTGGTCCTCGTCGCTTAAGAAATCGATGTCGCCGCCGAGGTTGTGGACGATGAGCCGGGCCGAATAGGCCCCAAGGCCGGTGCCGCCGGGCTTGCCGGCCGTGGCGTATTTCTCGAAAAACCGGTCGCGCACGGCCTCGGGCACGGCCCCGTCGTTGTGGATGCTGACCCAGACGCGGTCGCGTCCGGACAGGGCCAGGCGCACCCCGCCGCCTTCGGGCGAGGCCTCGGCCGCGTTCTTGAGCAGATTGGAAAAAAGCGACACCAGCAGCAGCTTTTCGCCCAGCACCGTCACCGGACCGGCCAGGCCGGGCGCGCCATCGGTCTCGAAGGACAGGGTCAGCCGCTTGGCCGAGAAAAGCGGCCTCAAGTCCCGGGCCACGCCGCGCAGCACGCCGGCCAGATCCACCGGCCGGGGATCAAGAGCGTAGGTCCCGGTCTCCATCTTGTAGAGGTCGAGCGACAGGTTGATCATGCCGAGCATCTTGAGCCCGGCTTCCTTGATCAAACCGGTCAGCTCCTTGAACTGGGGCGGGAAATCCGGGTCGCCGAGCAGCACCTCGGGCAGGCCGATGATGCCGGTCAAGGGCGATTTGAGGTCGTGGCGGGTCATGCGCTCCACATCCTCGCGCAGTTCAGCCAGCTTTTTCTGTTCCGAGATGTCGATGAAGCTCTCCACCACGCACGGCCGACCGCCAAGGACGGCCCGCACCGCCGTCTTGAGGATGGGGACCGTGCGCCCGGAGGAACAGCGCACCACCCGCTCCACGCTGACCAGTTCCTGGCCGAGGTCCACGATGGGGCAGGCCCCGCGCTGGGCCGGGCAGAAGCAGTCGAAACAGGTGCGCCCCACCACCGCTTCCCGGCTCTGGCCGATCATGCCCAGCCCGGCCGGGTTGATGTCCAGGATGCGGTGGTCGACGGCGTCGATGACCACTACCCCGGCCGGCATGGCGTCGATGACCAGGCGGACCTGGTCGTAGGCCTGGCGCAGCTCGGCCGTGCGCGTGGCCACGGTCTCTTCCAGGGCGGCGTTGACGCCGCGCATGTGCCGGTACAGGGCGAAACTTTCCAGGGCCTGGGCCCCGGCGTTGAGGACCACGCTCAACAGGGCCAGGGCCGTGTCCGTAGCCTCCCCGGCCGGGCCGTGGACCAGGCCCACGAACATGCCGCGCACCCGCGACGGCGTGGCCAGGGGATGGAGCAGCAGCCGCCCACGGGTCGTGGCGGCCTCGAAAAAGGTCGGGCCGCGCCGGCCCAGGGCAAAGGCGAAGGAATGGTCGTCGATGAGGGCGTCGATCTCGGCCTCGGGATCAAAGCCGTCGGACGCGCCGTGCCGAAGGGCCAAGGTCACGTCCTGGCTGACCTCGTCGATGAGGTAGACCGCCGCCGCCGGCATGGGCAACAGTTCGGCCGCCCGGACGGCGATCTCTTTCAGGATGGGTTCCGGCCCGTCCAGGGCGGCATAGCTGGTGTCGAAATGGCCCAGGCGCGAGGCCGATTCCAGGGCGGCCAGGGCGGCTTCCTTCTCGCGCACGAGGCTGTGCACTCGGGCGGTCAGGAATTCCAGGCGGGCGTCGTTTTCCATGGCCGTCAGTTGGGCAACAGCGTGGACACGATGTCGCCCACCTGACGTCGGGCCTGGGCGAGGGCCACGGACAGGGCCGCGGTCGGCAACCCCAGGCGCTCCCAGACCGCATCCTCCACCGGCGGCACATAGGCCGAGCCGTTGGAGCCAAATCCCGCCGCCACCGCCGCCGCGTCGGCCACCTGGACCAGGGCCGCCTCCAGCCCCATGCCCGGGCCGCCATGATGGTCGCCGGCCGCCTCGGCCAGTCCGGCCGGCAACTGCCAATGGGCGAGCAAGGTCCGGCCCACAGCCCCGTGGTCGTAGCCCAGCACCTCGCGCTCGGCCTGCCACAAGGGCAGGCGCTCCTCCCGGGCCAGGGCCATGGCCCGGGCCGTGTGCCGGGGCAGACGGCGCAGCATGACCAGCCGGCCCAGATCGTGGAGCAGACCGGCCACGAAAAGCCGCTCGTCCTCCCGGCCGCCCATCTGGGCGGCCAGCACCCGGGCCAGCACGCCGCAGCCCACGGCATGTTCCCAGGCCTGACGCATGGTCAGCGCGCCCTCGGGCAGATCGCCAAACCGCGACACCACGGCCACGCCCAAGGCGAGCTGGCCGAGCTCGCCGGCCCCGATGACCATGACCGCGCGCAAAAGCGAATCCACGGGCCGGCCCAGGGCGTAGAACGGGCTGTTGGCCAGGCGCAGCAGACAGGCGGCCAGTCCCGGGTCGCTGCCGATGATGCCGGCAATGCGGCCAGCCGAGGAGGCGGGGTCGCGGATGGCTTCCTGCAGTCGAAAATAGATGTCGGGAAAACTCGCCAGGGACGGGTCGGCTTCGATGAGCGCTTCGGGGGTCGCGGGCGCGGACGGCAAGAGCGCGGCCGCCGCCTTCGCGGCCGGTCGGGCCGAAGACGGCAAGGGACACCGGCCCGGCGCGGCCAATTCCTTGAGGCACAGCCGAAAGAGCTCGGCCCCAACGCCCCGCTCGGTTCCGGCGATGGCGAACCGGGCCGCCACCGCGGCCTCGGCGTCGGCATCGACCGGAGGCGCGGCGGGCAAAGCTCCGGACGGCGCCGATCCGGCCACGATCTCGACCTCAAGCACGCCCCAGATGCGCAGCACCCGCAGATGGCCGGCGGCCAGGGTCGTGCCGCCCGGCACGAGCAGACGGCCGTTGCGGCCGACCGCGTCGGCCGCCAGCTCCATGCCCGGCCTGACCGCGTCGATGGGTACCCTCGCCATGCCACCGCCTCTTGTCTTTCTTCGAAAGGCCCGTCCAAGCGCCTGATTATCGCTTACTCCACCAGCCGACCAGCCGGCAAGGGCCGCCTTGTCCCATGCCGCCCGGCCCGCGCCACCGACCTTGACGCCGGCTCCTCGAATTCCCATAGTCCTAGGACAACTCAAGCGAGGTGCGCATGAAACCCGTCGATCTCCTCTCCATGGGCCTGGGCGCGGCTTTTCTGGCCAAAGACAAGCTGGGCGAAATGCTCGGCGAACTGGAAAAACGCGGCGAAGTCTCCCGCGACGAGGCCAAGCAGTTCCTCGAAGACGCCAAGGCCCGAGCTCAAAAGGAAGAAGAAGCCCTGGCCGCGCGCGTGCGCGAGGAAGTGAAAAAAGTCCTGGAGGAAATGGGCCTGGCCACCAAGGACGACATCGCCGAACTCAAGGCGCTGCTCAAGAAAAAGTCGTCTTGATGCCCCGGCCGCCGTCTCCGCCTGTTTGCCTCCGGCGGCTGGGGGCCTGAGGCCCCCAGCCCCCCCACTTGGAAAAAGTTAAAGGGTGTTCGACGAGGATTGGCTCTCTGTCGGCCGGGAAGCCCAAAAGGCCGTCAGCGGCGCTTGACGGGAACCACTGTTGCTCCGGCGGTCAAAGGGGCTGAGCCCCTTTGGAAACCCCGCCTGAAGACCGTTGTTTTAACGGCGAACGACGACGAGGTTGTCGGCCCACCAGCCGAACATGGAGCGCAGCACCCAGGGAATGGGAATGATGAGCACCGAGCCGAGGAGCCAGACAAAGCCGCGCCACAACAGGGCCAGCCCCGTGCCGTGAAATTCCACGCTGAAGGCGTCGGCTTCAATGTGGCGGCAAAACCAGCGCATCATGCCGGTCATGGCCCAGGCCCAGCCGATGACGCTCAGAACCGACACGGCCACCAGGGCCGCCCAGCCCAGATACGGGCCATAGGTTCCGGTGAATCGGGCCGTGCCGCCCGGTTCGAGCCGGAGGTTTTCAATAAACCAGCGGTAGACCGGCAGCTTCACGGCCGCATCCAGGGGAAATAGCGCCAGCCCCATGAGCACCTGGATGAGTTGGGTCTTGCCGCTGTCCTTGGGCAGACCCAGCGTGGCCAGGCTCGGCAGATAGGTCAAAACCGCCAGCACTGCGAACAGCACCCAGACGTCCTTGGCCCGGCCGGTGAATTCCGCCCGGCCGCCGTCGTCAAAGGCCAGATGCGACGTCCACCAGATGGCGAACGGCACGGCCCCCCAGGCCCCGGGAATCACGAAAAGAAAAAGGATGAGGAAAAGCAGCGCGTAGCCAAAAGCCCACAGCGCCCCGCCGGTGAATCGCACGCCCGTCTGCCTTGCGTCCATGGTTCGCCTCCCGGATATGGATAAACCAGTCTGTGACCGAGACCGGCCCAAAGGGCAAGCCCCTTTTGACCGCGCCGCGCCGGCCGGGTAGACGTCTTGCCCATGACGCAGGCATCCCTTCCCCCCCTCCATGTCCTGGGTTGCGGCATCGGCCGGCCGACTTTTGGCCCCGAAGCCGCCGCCGCCCTGGACGCGGCCGACGTGCTGGTTGGCGGCCGCCGGCTCCTGGACGCCTTTCCCGACCATCCCGGCCGACGCATCCCCATCGCCGGGCCGCTTGCCGCCGTGTGCGACGCCGTGGCCGCCGCCCGGCAAGCCGGCGAAAACGTCGCCGTGCTGGCCGACGGCGACGGCCTGTTCTTCGGCATCGGCAAGACGCTCCTGGCCCGCTTCGGCTCGCAAGCCTTGCGCTTTTACCCCAACGTCACCACCGTGGCCGTGGCCTGCTCCCGCCTCGGCCGGCCCTGGGACAACCTGCCCGTGGTGTCGCTGCATGGCCGCAGCGACGCCACACCCCTTTTCGCCGCCCTGGCCCGTCACGGCGCGGCCGCCGTCTACACCGACGCGGCCAACGGCCCGGCCGCCATCGCGGCGGCCCTGCTTAAGCGCGGCGGCGACGCCTTCGCCATGACCATCTGCGAAAACCTCGGCCTGCCCGGCGAACGCATCCGCCGGCTGCCGCTTGCCGAGGCCGCCTCGGCCGAAACCGCGTCCCTGTCCCTGGCGCTGATCGAACGCACGGCCCCGCCCGCCGTGCCGCTGCACCTCGGCCTGGCCGACGACGCGCTTTCCCGCGACGACGCCGTGTTCACCAAAACCCCGGCCCGGGCCGTGTCCCTGGCCGCCCTGGCCGCCCGGCCCGGCCACGTGGTCTGGGACATCGGGGCCGGAACCGGGGCCGTGGCCCTGGAAGCGTCGCTTCTAAACGCCCCCGGGCCGGTCTTTGCCGTGGAGCGCGACCCGGCCCGCCACGCCCATCTTGTCGCCAACATCCAGCGCACCGGCGCGCTGACCGTCTGCCCGGTCCTGGCCGCCGCGCCCGAAGGGCTGGGCGATTTGCCCGACCCGGACCGCGTCTTTGTCGGCGGCGGTCTGTCCGGCAACCCGGGCCTGCTCCCCGAGCTGTGCCGCCGGCTGACCCCGGGCGGACGGCTGGTGGTCAACGCCGTGCTGCTGGGGTCGCTCGCAACCGCCCTGGACGTCCTGGCCGCAAACGGCCTCAAGGCCGCCGTCACCCAGCTCCAGGCCGCCCGAGCCATGCCCATCGCCCGC
>JAEZEM010000213.1 GCA_023417745.1 Pseudomonadota bacterium | reverse complement strand
ACTTCCCACTGGTCGAGGAAGCACAGGTGCTGGGGCCAGGGCACGCCGATCATGACGCGCACGCCGTAGCGGGCGGCGATGTCCAGGAAGCGGCGGGGCGGCACGTAATACACGCGGATGGCGTTGATGCCGGCGCGGCGCATGAGTTCGAAGTCATGGGCCA
The DNA here is from genome assembly GCA_023417745.1 of Pseudomonadota bacterium. Taxonomy (GTDB): domain Bacteria; phylum Desulfobacterota; class Desulfovibrionia; order Desulfovibrionales; family Desulfovibrionaceae; genus Solidesulfovibrio. The sequence goes on along the minus strand of JAEZEM010000213.1, from coordinate 3,096 downwards.
CGGTTTCGTCTTCGGGCAGAGGTTCGCCCCGGGAGTTTTCCGGGAACGGGCCGTAGGTGACGCCCTTGATGAAGAACTTGTCTTCCCCGGCAAACAGATACCGGCCCCTGGCGCGGATGCGCGGGAGGGCTTCGACGCCGGCGAGTCCTTCTTCAATCTGGAACATAATTCCCCTTCTCCTTGGGTTGGGCGAACCTTCGCCCGCTTTTGCCGTTTGCCGTTTCGGTAACCGACGGCGGCGGCGTACTTTTCAATGTCCGTGCGAAAGATTTTCCAACCGCCCGGGATTTCATGGTATTCCCAGCAATTTTTGGCCGGGCGGCCGTCAGCTTGCGGGCCTCTTATAGCAGGTATCGTGCCAGGAAGCCCGAAGCAGGCCGCAGGCGGGTTGGCGGGCGTGGTTACGTCCGGAAGGCGAGTCTGGTTACGAAAATTGCGCGTTCGATTACGAAAGCGTAATTGGCAACTGTAATCAGCTGTATCACTCTGTATTTTATGAATAATGAAGAATCGACGTTCCTTGGGCCGGCCGTGGGTCGCGGACGGCGGCGAGGCCGAGCCTGGCCGGCGGCCAAATACGGCGCGGCCATTGACACCAAGGAAAGCTTCGAGCTACGAAACAGCGCAATCGAGACAATATGTTGTAATAACGCTTTTGCCACGACGCAGCCAGCATGCACAGCCGCCATTATACCCGTCGCCAAACGATGCTTGTCTACTGCATCAGTTTTGTTCTCGGGCTGTTTCTCTATTTCTTCTGTGACGATTGCTACAAGGGCTGGTGGATCGCCCTGGAGCAGTATTCGACGCTTTCCCGACATATTTATGAGCCGAATACCGCTTATTACGCGGAATCGCTTCTCGTGCCGTTTCTGGCCAAACTGTTTGACGCCAACCAGACGCGGGAAGCCTTCAATGCCCTTAGCGGCTTCCTGACCATCGCCGTCCTGCCCCTGCTGGCGGCCGGACTTTTGTCCAGGTTGCATAAGCTGTCCAGCGTCATCGCCATCTTGTGCATTTATGCTGCCAGCTTCATTTATCTGCGAAGCTTCTGGCTCGGCTACCCGGACCCGCTGACGATCATCCTGCTCAATTTCGCCGCCCTGAGCATCCAGCCCGTCCGGGTGTTTTTCTGCGTCCTTTTCGCCGGGCTGGCCCATTTTTCCCTGACGGCGGCTTCCACGATAAGCCTGATGGCCTTGTACTTCGCCGCCAGCAGCATCCCCGGGAGCGTCCGGCCGCGATTGATCGCGGCGGCCGGGCTTGGGCTCGTGGGCGGCAAACTGCTCCTGAAGCTTTGGTACTACGTCTTTTCCTACAAGCTGGAAGACCGGATCGATTTTGTCGCCCGGGGCAGCCTGGCCGGATTGTTCGACGGCGTCTGGCACTTCTACGAAGTCTATACGCGAGAGACGCTAGCATTTTGGGCGACGCCAGGTTGGCTGTTCATCGCTGTCGCCCTGCTGCTGCTCGCCTTTTTCGCGCTCAAACGGCGTTTCCTGTTCTGCCTGGCTTTCCTGTCCGCCATCGCCATCGCCTATGCCGTGCGGTTCATCACCACCGACGGCCTGCGCGATTTCGCCACAACCGTCAGCGCCGCCTACGTCTTTGCCCTGTGCGAATTTTTCCACGCCTGGCCGACCTCGTCAGGCCTTGCCGGGCGCTTGCGCCCGCCGCTTCCCGCCGAACTCCGGCTGGCCGATCTCCCCAAGTAAGTCTTCAAGGACGCTCCCATGCTCGACGCGTTGACACGGTGCATCGTCAATCGGCTCCCCCTGCCGCAATCGCCGGGAATCCCAAACGAACAACTGGCGTTTTGCGCCCGGACCCAGGCGGAGCTAGCCAGGTGCCAGGCTCGGATCGACGCCATTTTCGTGCTGTTCGGGAATAACAAACAGGAAGAATGCCTGGTGCTGGCCGGAGAATTCCTGCCGCGTCTGGCCGCGTTGCGGAAAAGCCTTTTTGAGGCGCAGACCGAGGCGGGCGCCGGCCGTGACGCGCCCACGGACGCGCCGCTGGAACATCTGCGCCAGCTGGCCGCCATGGCGGCCGCGCCCGAGGGCTTCGGCCGCAGTGAAGAGCGCAAAGCGCTTTCGGTTTTTCTCGACGCCTTGCGGCAAACCGTGGCGGATACCCAAAAGCGTTTTTTGGAGTACAGAAGCCGCTTGCCGGTCTTTGCCGAACAGTACGCCTGGATCGGCAGGAAACTCGTGCCGTTTTTGGCCGCGCTCCTGCTGGTCGGGGTCTTTGTCGGCGGCCTGTACGCGTCGAAACGCTTCGCCACGTTCAAGGATCAGGACATCCGTTTCGACTGGACGAGCCTTGCCGTGCATCCGCGCGTCGTCATCACCGGCCTGGAACTGCCCGAACGGGGCGAGGACAACGTCAAATACGCCTGGGGCCACGGTCCCCGCACGACAGTGGCCTTCAACTGCCCCGGCAGCTACCAGTTCGAACTCGAGGTGCAGGCCGTGCCCTGTCTGGCCGGACAATCCATCGATGTGGTGATAAACGGCGCGACCGTCCACCGCTTCACCCAACCGACGAAAGACTGCACGCCAAGCGGGCCGCCGGAGAAGATCCTTTTCACCGCGCTGAGGGGCGTCAACCTCATCTACCTCGTCTATTCGGACTGGAACATGAAGGATGTCCAGTATTTCACGGCCGAGCCCAGGCCCCTGGCCGCCCGGCTGTACGCCTTTTCCCTCAAGCGCACCTACGAACCTTGAACGTTTTCATCGCTTGGCTCCCCGGCGGCTACCCCTCCCTCGCCACCGGCAGGCGGATGTAGAAGGTCGCGCCGCCTTCGGCGTTCTTGGCGGCCACGATGTCGCCGCCGACGTCCTTGATGATGCCGTAGCTGATGGAAAGCCCGAGCCCCGTGCCCTTGCCGATCTCCTTGGTGGTGAAAAACGGCTCGAAGATCTTGGCAGTCAGTTCCTTGGGGAAGCCCGCGCCCGTGTCGGAGATCCGCACCTTGACCGCGTCGTGGTTGGCCGTGGCCTTGATGACGATGCGCCGGGGACAGCTCGGCTCCCGCTTGGCCCGCTCGTCGATGGCGTCCCGGGCGTTGACCAGCAGGTTGATCATCACCTG
>JAEZEM010000509.1 GCA_023417745.1 Pseudomonadota bacterium | reverse complement strand
CGTCGATGGGCAACGGATGACAGCCCGGGCGAAAGGGTCTATGACGGGCGGCATCGAAAGCGCCGTAACGGCGCGCTATCTGGAGGAAGCATGGGCAAATGGAAAGTGCTCGTTGCGCTGGCCGCTCTGTGCCTTACGGCCATGCCGGCCGCGGCTGACGACGACCTGGAGCGGGTTCGCAAGGTCCTGCGCGAACATCCTGAAATCGTGGTCGAGGCCATTCGCCAGCAGGGTCCGGCCGTTTTGGAAGTCATTGAGACCACGGCCCGGGCGCGTCAGAAAGACCTGGAGCGGGCGCGGTTCAGCCAGGCCCTGGCCAAGCCGCTCACGCCGGCCGTCGAGGCCGGCCGGGTCGCGCTTGGTCCGCAAAACGCCCCGGTGACCATCGTGGAGTATTCCGATTTTCTGTGCCACTTCTGCGGCCAGGCCTCGGGCACCGTCAAAAGCCTGATGGAAAAGCGTCCCGAGGACGTTCGGCTGGTGTTCAAGCACTTCGCCACCAGCAAAAACAGCGTGCGGGCCGCGCTCTATTTCGAGGCCATCGCCCAGCAGGACGCCAAGAAGGCCTGGGCTTTCATGGACAGCGTCTTCGCCCGGCAAAAGGATGTGACCGAGAAGGGCGACGAAGTCCTTGACGCCATCGCCAAGGAAGTCGGCGCGGATACCAAGAAGTTGGCTGAGGACCTCAAGAGCAAGGTGCTCGCCGACCGGGTCGCCGCCGACACCAAGGAAGCCCGCGACTTCGGCTTCGAGGGCACGCCGGTTTTCCTGATAAACGGCGCGCCGGTGCGTGGGGCCGTGCCCTACGAAGTTTTCGACGAATTTGTCGAGGTGGCGGCCAAAACGCCGGCTGCGGCCAAGAACCAGTAAAATCCTCCCCTTTCGTGTCGCGCTCCGCTTCGGTCCGGTCTTGTCATCGGACCGAAGCGGGCCTACTTTGGAGGAGTTGTCTCCAAGGGGCCAGGAAGCGCCATGCCAAGCGTCAGACAGATACTTGTCCAAAACGTCATCAAGACCATCCCCGTGGGCCTGCTCGTCATCGGCCCGCGCGGCACGGTCATCGCCGCCAGCCCTTCGGCGGCCTATCTGCTCGGCCTGCCCGAGGCCAGCCTTGAGGGCTGTGATTGGCGCACGCTGCTCCTGCCGGCCCCGGCCAATGAATCGTTTAATCGCAATCTCGTCGAAGCCGTGGAAAACGGCCGGCCCTATCGCCAGTGTCTGGCCGACTACCAGCGTCCGGACGGCGAGATGCGCCGCTTTTCCATGACCGCCTCGTGTCCGAGCGTGGACGGCAAGCCTGTTGGCGTCACCCTCCTTTTTGACGACGTCACGGCGCTCTATCGCAGCCGGGAGCGGGAAAACGCCGCCCTTCGGGAAAAAAACCGTCTCCAGCACGACATGATCGAAAGCCTCAACAACCTGGCCTTGTCCGTGGCCCACCAGGTGCGCAATCCGGCCGCGGCCATCGGCGGCTTTGCGCTCAAGCTCCTGCGCGACCACAAGGAGCGTCGGCTGCCCGTGGAATATCCCGAGATCATCTTCCAGGAAGCCCGGCGGCTGGAAGATCTGGTCGGCGCGGTGGTGCGCCTTTCGACCCTTGGCGGCCCCCGGTTTGCCGCCGTGCGCCTGGGGCGGCTGGTAGAAGAAGCCCTTTCCCGGGCCGCCCGTAGCGCCGAAGGCCTCCACAAGCGTCTGGAGAGCTATATTTCCCTGGAGGACGTGGAGATCGTGGCCGACGAGGCCTTGCTCTCCCTGGCCCTGGATGAAATCCTGCTCAATGCCGTGGAATTCTCCGGCCATGAACTCGTGCGCGTTTCCATCCATCTGGCCCGGCGCGACGACGTCAGCCAGCTCACCGTCGCCGACGACGGCCCCGGGGTGCGCCCTGAACTACGCTCCTTCGTCTTTGACCCCTTTTTCACCACCAAGGCCCGGGGGGCCGGCATTGGCCTGACGCTGGCCCGCAAGGCCGTGCTGGAGCACAACGGCGAGATCGACCTGCGCCAGGGCGACGACGGCGGGGCGGTGGTGGCGGTGCGGCTTTTCGACACCCCCGAGGCCGGCCTGGGCCGCGAGGCGTTTTATGGTCCCATGGGCCTGGACGTGCGCGAACTCATGACCAAGGCCCGGGAACTGGGCTTGGACGTCTCGGGGCTGACCACCATCGACGCCGTGCGGGCCATTCAGCAGCGCGAGGGCTTTGCTCCGTGCTTCGCCTGGGGCGTCCATGACCGCTGCGGCCAGGAGCTGTGCGCTTTTCGCCGGGAATGCGTCAAAACCCTGCGCATCGACGACGGCCGCCGCTTCGTTTACGGGGGCAGTTGATGCGTCGCCCAATTTTCGCCGCGTGCCGCCTGTTGGCGGCGGCTGCTTGCTGTTTGCCGCTGGCCTGTCCGCCGGCCCAGGCGCGCACCGTCTACGGCTATGAAGACAGCCTGGGGATGCTCCATACCAGCCCCAACAAATTAAGTGAGCACTACAAGCCGCTCTACGACAGCGAAGCCAAGGCCGACCATGAGGCTTTAGTCAAGGCGCTTCGGGAGCAAAACGCCCTGGGCGGACCGCCGATCACCCGGGGGGCCGTGCTGCCGGCCGACATGGGGCAGCTGTCCGAAGTCGGCCAGCGCATCCTGCGCGCGGCCGAGCCTTACCTGGGCGCGCCCTACCGATTGGGCGGCGACACCCCGGCCGGCATTGACTGTTCGGGTCTGACCAAGGCCGTCTACGCCAGTTTCGGTTGCTCCCTGCCCCGGCAAAGCCGGCTCCAGGCCGGGCTGGGTTCGGCCGTGGCCGTGGCCGAGCTGGCCCCGGGCGACCTGCTCTTTTTCGCCACAAATCTGGACGTCGGCATCAGCCACGTGGGCATCTATCTCGGCAGCGGCCGGATGCTCCATTCCAGCCCCAGGCGCGGGGGCGTGGGCGTGGACAAGCTTTCCGGCACGGATTACGAACGCTGGTTCGTGGCCGCCCGCCGCCTGCCGCGCGCTCCCGGAGCCGACGCTTCGGACGCTGGCGCGGCCGGCCAGAAAACAGGACGGAAAAAAGACGTTTCACATAACGAAAGGCATGGTTCGCATGGGGAGTGATTCGCCGATACTGGACGCCGCCGCCTGCGTGGGCTGCGGGGAGTGCGTGACGGTCTGTCCGTCCGGAGTGTTGTCCTTGGGCGACGGTCTGGCCGTGGTGGCCCAGGCCGGCTGCATTGGGTGCGGGCATTGCCGGGCCGTGTGCCCGCAGTGCGCCTTGTCCATTCCCGGCGACGATCCCTGGACCCAGGCTTACGACGTCATTGAGCCCACGGGCGAGCTCGTCGCCCCGGGCGGCTGCCAGGCCGGCCGGCTGGTCGACCTCTTGCGCTCCCGGCGTTCCTGCCGGCGCTATCTGGAGCGCCCCGTGCCCGGCCCCGTCATTGAGGATTTGATCCGCGCCGGGGTCACCGCGCCCTCAGGCGCCAATTCCCAGGCCTGGACCTTCACCGTGCTGGCCACGCGGGCGGCGGTCATGAATCTGGGGCAGGCCGTGGCCGGCTTTTTTGGCCGCGTCAACCGCTTGGCCGCCAACCCGCTCGTGCGCAAGGGCTACGCGCTCCTGGGCCGTCGGGAGCTGGAAGACTATTACCGCGAGCATTACGCGTCGGTGGCCGAGGCCTTGGCTGCCTGGGAGCGCGACCGCACGGACCGGCTTTTTCACGGAGCCACGGCCGTGGTGGTGGTCGGCTCCAGGCCCGGGGCGAGCTGCCCGGCCGAGGACGCGCTTTTGGCCACGGGCAACATGCTTTTGGCCGCCCACTGCCTGGGGCTGGGCACATGTCTGATCGGCTACGCCGTGGAAGCCATGCGCCACGACAAGCGGGTCAAGGCGGCGGCCGGGCTGCCTCGCCAGGAAACGGTCCATGCCGTTTTGGCCCTGGGCTGGCCGGCTGTGGCCTATGTCCGGCCGACCGGCCGGCGTCGGCCGCTGGTGCGGTATAAAACGGCCTGATCTCGGCTGGGCTTGTCGGGACGGACGGTTTATGGCAAGGCCGGTCAGTGCGGGAGACTGGATGCGTCGGAGGATGGAAACGATGCGGGCATGGATTTTCGGGATCGCGGCGCTGGCCTTGACGGCCGCGACGCCGTGCGGGGCGACGCAGCAGGGCAACCAGGCAACGCGCCCCAAAGAAGTGGCGTTTGTGCAGGGGACTGCCGGGACACCGGGCCAGGAACCCGTCGCCAAGGCGGCGGCCAAGCCTTCATCCGCGCCGGTTGCGGCAAAACCGGCCTCATCAACGCCCGTCATGGCCTATGCGCCGGTTGGCGACGGCGGCGGGCTGGACCGCTTTCTGGCTACTCTGGCTCCGTCCCAGGCCACTGGCCAACCCGTGGCCCCGGAAGACGCCGCCGCCTACAATGCCCGCAAGAACCATTATTCCATTGAGGTCCACCTGTCCCAGCGGAAGCTTTTTCTCTATGAAAATCTGCCCGACGGCTCGCGTCATCTGGCCCGCAGCTACGTCGTGGCCGTACCGGGCCGGGACATGGAAGCGCCCCAAGGCTGGGGCGTGGTCACGGGCATCAGCTTCGAACCCTCCTGGCGGCCCACGCCGGCCATGAAGGAGCGGGCGCTCAAAAAAGGCAAACCCCTGCCCGAATACGTCGGCCCCGGGGTCAAGGACAACCCCATGGGGCCTTTTAAAATCATCCTGTCCCATGGCTACGGTTTTCGCATCCACGGCAACAACAATCCCAATTCCATTGGCCGGCCCGTCACCAGCGGCTGCATCCGCATGCGCAACGACGAGGGCAAGGACATGGCCAAGTTGATCGACGTCGGTACCGAAGTGGTGTTTTTGGACTGAAAGTGCCCTAAGGGGTGACGTATATGGCAGCCGACGAGGAACATGGTGCAACCGCCGCCCGCCGTCCCGCGACGTTTGATCCTGAAGCCGCACGCCGCCATATGGGCGTGGATGCCGACGGATTTCGTCGCGTGTTCGACTGCATCTGGGACGAGGTGAGCCGCAGGCGCAGTCTCCTGGATGCTGCCTACGCTTCTGGAGACCTGGAAAGCGTGGCCTTGCAGGCCCATACCATCAAAAGTTCCGCCGCCTCCATCGGGGCCGAGGCGCTCAGCCGAGCGGCAGCGGCCGTTGAAGCGGCGGCCAGACAGCAAACCGCCGAAGCCCTGGCCCTGGCCATCGGCCGATTCAACGCCGCCAGGGAAACCTTGAGCCGTTTGGCGGGCATCTGTTGACGCGGCCCCGTCGGCGTCGTCCTTATACGGGAGGAGTCCCCTTGAACCGTCCTTTGCCCATCGCGGCGCTCCTGCTGGCCCTCGGCCTGTCTGGCTGCGCCTCCAACAACAAAGATTTTGAAAAAGAGATTTGGGGGCAACAAGCTCCGGAGTCGCCAAGCGACACGGGCTGGTCGCGCCAGCCGGCCACCCCCCCGCCGCCTCCGCCGCAGCCGGCCTACACTCCGGCCCCGTATGCCCCGCCGGCTTCCGCGCCGGTTTCTTCTCGGCCGCTTCCGGCGCAATCGGCCCCGGCTGCCGCCGCTCCGGCCGCGCCGCCCATGCCGGCGGCCTCGGGCGGGACTGGGCGTCCCATCGCGCCGCCCGTGGTGGAGCCGGCCCCGACCGTGACCGATCCCCGGTTTGCGCCCAAGCCCTTCAAGCCCGGCCCGGCCGAGGCCGAACAGACCGCCGCGCCTCAGACTGGTTATCCCGGTGCTCCTGCGGCCGCCAACGGGCCGGCTGTGGCGATGGCCGCGCCCGCTGCCGCGCGCCCCGCTCCCATGCCCGAACCGGCCAGCCCGGCTTCGGAGGAACCGGCCGGCGCGCCTTCGGACCGGGCGACGTTTACCTTCATGGCCGGTTCGTTTGCTCACAAGGAAAAAGCCTCGGAGCTCATGAACGCCCTGGAGTCGCGCGGGTTTTCCACCCGCATCGACCAGGGCAAGCTTAACAACAAGACGTTTTTCAAGGTTTACGCCGTCAAGGAAGGCAACCGGGCCGAGCTCGAAGGCGAGCTTTTCGCCGCTGGCGTCACCGAGCCGCACCTGACCGAGGAGCGGCCCCTGGACCGGGGCGGCGCGCCCAAGTCCGGCTCGGCCGGGTCGGCCAAGACGGCCCCGGCCGCAGCCGGCACGGCCAAGGCCCCGTCGCCCAAACCTTCGGGCAACATCCCGCCGCCCATTGTCGAGCCGGCGCCGCCCCTGCCTGACGGCTACGTGCCGCCGCCGCCCAAGGCCGGCGGATCGTAAAGCGGCCGAGCAAAACCCAAGCGCCTTTTGTCGGCGCGGCCAGGAAGGCTATTTCCTGGCCGCGCTGTTTTTTTGCCTGCCCCGCCGGCCAAGCACACAATGCCGGCCAACACTCCGACGCAGCCGGCCATTTCCCGCCAACCAATGGTTTCTTCGCACCACAGCGCGGCACAGGCCAGGGCAGCCACGGGCATGATGCCGGCGGCAACTCCGGCCGTGGCCGCGTCCACCCGCACCACGCCGTAAAACCAGAACATGTAGGCCGCCGCCGTGACCCCGAGACCGTAGTAAACGACCTCGCCCACGGCTCTGGCCGGGATGTTGCCGAGGTCCAGGGTCAGGGCCTCCCAGACGCCGGGGACAAGGAAGAAGAGACCGCCCAGAAGCGACACCCACATGGCGGCGGCCAGGGGCGAAAGCGGCTCGCGCACGGCCCGGCGCAAGAGCAAAAAGACCGCCTCGAAGCATACGGCCAAAAGCACCAGGGCGTTGCCCCATAAGGGAGCCGGGCCTACTCCCGGCCCGGCGGAGGCGAAACCCAAGACCGCCAGCCCGGCCATGACGCAGCCGATGCCGGCCAGGGCCAAACGGCCCGGACGTTCCTTGAAGCACACGGCCCCAAACAGCGTAACCATGGCCGGCGTGGCCGCCGCTGTGACCCCGGCCGAGGCGGCTCCGGTGAATTTCAAGCCCGAGAGCAGGCAGACCGTGAAGGCAAAGGAGCCGCAGGCGGCCTGGGCCAGCAAGGCGTAAAAGGTGCGTCGCGAAACCCGGGGAAAGCGGCCCTCGACGACCACCACCAAGGGCACGAGCACCAGGCTCGCCAGGAGGAAGCGGGCCAGGGAAGCAAAGGACAGCGGCAGCGCGGCGGTCATGGAGCGGCCCACGGCCACGGACGAGCCGACCAGGACCATGGCCGCTGCCAGGGAAGCGACCGCCGTCAAACGTGAAGACATGGCAAAACCTCCGACATCGCAGGGATGGCGGAAGCTAGCCGGGCCGGCGGCGCTTTTCTTGAACGATCTTGCGCCAGGCTCCGGGAGGCAGGCCGAACCGGGCCCGAAAGACCCGGGTCAGGTGGCTCTGGTCGGCAAAGCCCACGGCCAGGGCGATGTCGGCCAGGGAATCCGGGCCGGCCAGGCGGTCCCGAGCGGCCCGGCAGCGGTTATCCAGCAGATGGGCATGGGGCGGCAGTCCGGTGTGACGGGTCACGGCCCGGGCCAGATGCCAGGGGGACAGCCCGGTGGCGGCGGCCAGTTCCTCCAGGCGCACGTCTTCGGCAAAGCGCTCGGCCAGGATGGCCAGCGCCTGGCGTACGGCTCCAGGTTCACGGCCAACAGGCGGGGCGGCCGGATGGTCGTCGCCATGACGCGCGATCCAGGCGGCCATCAGGGCGAGCAGACGCGTCTGTTTGGCCAGGCTCGGGGCCTTGGGCGTCATGAGCAGGCCATGAACGCGGCCAAACAGGTTGGCCAGGGCGGCGTCCTCGATGACGCCCGGTCGGAAGTGCGGCAGGCTTGCCCCGGCCGGCAGGGCCTGAGCCAGGGCCGTCGGCGGAAGATAGAGCATATGGTAGCGCCAGCCTTCGGGCACGGCCGCCCCCCCGTCATGGGGCACGCCCGGCTGGGCCAGGGACAGGCTGCCGGCCGGGGCCACCACCCGGGCGCCCCGGTAGCGGAAACCCAGGGCTCCGGCTTCGATGCGGCCCAGGGCATATTCCTCATGGGCATGGCGGGAAAAACGCTGGGTGCGGTAGCTGGCGCAGAGGGCCAGGACGCCGCCGAGCAAAGGCAGGCGCAGGGCGGCGGCTTCGCAGCCAGAAGGCCGCTCTTGAGGGCTGGCTGCGTCAGGTTGGCTCTGTCGGGTTGGCGGCCCCGAGGGCTTGTCTTGGGCGGGCATGGAATCGGGCCTGATCCATGAAAAACGCCGCCGCGCCTGGGGGCGCGGCGGCGTCGGTTGTCGCGGCGTTTACTGGGAGACGGCGTTTCGCCTGTACTGGATGTAGGCGTCCTTGACGGCGGTGTAGGGATCGACCGCCGGCTTGACCACGGCGTCGTAGGCTTCGAGCGTGTTCGGCAGGTTGTTGAACACGTCGGCCCCCTTGATGATGTAAGACCAGTACCAGGGGTTGTCGTCGCCGTAGACGGACCAGGGGCCGAAGATCCAGGTCAGCGGGTTGGCGGCGGCGTCGCCGGCCATGCCGATGGTGTCGCGGGCGGAGGAGGGGCCAAGCAGCGGCCAGACGATGTAGAAGCCGTCGCCAACGCCCCAGCGGCCCAGGGTCTGGCCGAAGTCTTCATTGCCCGGGGCCAGGTTGGGATCGGCCTTGGCCACGTCCATCAGGCCGCCGATGCCCAGCGTGCTGTTGATCATGAAGCGCCCGAACTCCTTGGACGCCTTCTTGAAGTCCAGCTGGAGCAGGGCGTTTACAAAGCGGATGGGGAAGATGAAGTTCTGGTAGGCGTTGGTCAGGCCGGTGCGCACCTGTTTGGGCACCACCAAGACGTAGCCCTTGGCCAAGGGCCGCATGAGGCCGCCGTAGAAAAGATCGTTGAATTTAAACCAGGTCTTGTTCCAGTAGTAGAGCGGGTCAGGCGTGGGTTTGTAGGGCGTTTCGGCGTAGTCGTCGGCCGGCGGCGTGGCCGGAGCGGTCTGGGTGACGGCGGCCACGGGCGCGGCGGCCGGCTTGGCGGCAACGGCCTCGGTCGAGGCGGCGGCCGGCTGGGTCGGAGCCTGAACCGGCGTCTGGACGGCGGCGGGAGTCGGCGCGACGGCCTTGTCGAAATCCTTGTTGGTCTTTTGGCGGCCGTTGCAGCCGGCCATGACCAGGACCGACAGCAGGAGCAGGGGGAGAAGGTATTTTCTGGACAAGGCGGCGGTCATGGCAACTCCACACGGTTCAGCGTTGCGGGAAAGGCAAGCCATCCAAAGCGTCGAACTACTCTTGGGTAGTGCCTCACGGGCCAGGGCATGTCAAAACCTAATCACGACCAATCGACGGAATACTTTCACTGTTTGAGGGTCAGGAGCGTTTTTGCGAAATCTTGGCGATCACGGCGTCGGGGCTCTCGTTCATGAGGAGCTGGCCGAACTGGCTGCGGTAGTTCTGCACCAGGCTGACCCCTTCGATGACCACGTCGTAGACCTTCCAGCCGCCGCGATCCGTCAGGCGGTAGGCAATGGGAATCTCCTTGCCCTTGCCCATGACCTTGGTGGCCACTTCGGCCTTGCCGCTGCCCAGGTCCTGTTCCGTGAGATACTGCACCTTTTCGTCGGTGTAGCTCTCGATCTTGTCGAGATAGGTGTTTTCCAGCAGCGTGCCGAAAGCCTTGACGAACCGCTCCTGCTGTTCGGGGCTGAACTTGTTCCACTCCGCCCCCAGGGCGCGGCGGGAGAGTTCCTTCATGTCGAAGATCTCGCCGATGGCGGCGATGAGCTTGGCCCGCATGGCCGGCCGGGTGTCGGACGCCTTGTAGGCCGGATCGGCCAGCAGGGCGATGATCTTGTCCACGGACTGGGACAGGGTGTCGGTGGCCGGTCCGGCCTGGGCGCCGGCCACGGTCGCGGCCAGCAGGACAAGGGTCAAAACGAGGCGGGAAACGAAACGCTGCATACCGGATACCACCGCTGGTGAGGATGCCGAGGGTGCGGGGAAGGGCTACTTCACGCCGCCGAAAACGTATTTGCCGATAAGATCGCCGAGATCGACTGAAGACTCGGTCTCGACGATCATGCCGCCGGGCGCGAGCGCGTCATCGGACCCGCCCGGGGAAATCTTGACGAACTTGTCGCCGATAAGGCCGCTGGTCTTAATGGAGGCGATGGCGTCGTCGGTCAGGCGCACGTCCTTGTCCAGGGTCAGGCCCACCAGGGCGGCGTGGTCCTTGACGTCAAGGCGGATGCCCGAGACCCGGCCGATGCGCACGCCGGCCATTTCCACGTACGCGCCGTTTTTCAGGCCTGTGACGTCTTTGAACTTGGCTGTGACCTGATAGCCGTCGCCGCCGACGACCTCCAGCTTGCCGAGTTTGACCGTCAGATAGGCCACGCACAACAGGCCAGCCAGGACGAAGACGCCAACAGACGTTTCCATTGCGTATTTTTTCATGCAACCGGCCTTTTACGGCCAACGTGTCCGGGATGCAACACGCAGGCCTCGTTCTACAGCAAAAACGAGGTCAGGACATAGTCCGCGACCAGGATGACCACGCACGACAGGACCACCGCCGAGGTGGTGGCCAGGCTCACGCCCTTGGCCCCGAAACCGCCCTGGCGGGCGTGGGTGAAATAGCCCTCATAGCAACAAATGGCGGCCACGAGCAGAGCGAACACCACGGATTTGATGAAGCCGCCGGTCACGTCGGCCAGCTCCACCGTGGCGTCGATGCGGTCGAAATACACGCCCGGATTGATGCCCAGGAGCACGCAACCCGAAAGATAGCCGCCCAGGATGCCGACCACGTCGAAAATGGCCGTCAGCAAGGGAAAGCAGATGAGCGACGCGGCCAGCCTGGGGGCCACCAGGAAGCGCATGGGATTGATGTCCATGGTGGACAGCGCGTCGATCTGCTCGGAAATACGCATGATGCCCAGTTCCGCCGCCATGGACGAGCCGGCCCGGCCGGTGATCATGATGGCGGTCAGGACCGGGCCGAGCTCGCGGATGATGGACAGGGCCACGGCCGCGCCAAGAAGGCCCTCGCTGCCGAACTTGACCAGGGTGTAATAGCCCTGAAGCCCGAGCACCATGCCCGTGAAAAGCCCGATGAGCGCGATGACGAAAATCGACTTGACGCCGATGAAGTACACCTGCTGCACGATCTTGGGCCAGGACGGGGCCGGAACGAAGATGCGCCAAAGCCCCTGGAGCGTGAACAGGAACAGCCCGCCGAGTTCGGCCACGAAGCTCAGGGTCACGCGGCCCAAGGCCGTGGCGGGGGATAAAAGCACTGAAAGGGCGGTCTGGGTCATGGTCGCCTTGGGCCGGGGCGTGGTTGTCTCCTGCCGGCCGGCTCACGGATTACACTGCTTTAATCCAAATGGGAAGCGGCGTTCCTGTTCCTCTTGACGGCTTTGACGTTCCGGTTTAACCAAAATTTTAAACCAAACGGTTAAATTGGAGCGCGCCATGGAAACACCCCCGGACATCGCCTCGCGCATCCTCGACGCCGCCGCCGAGGAGTTCGCCGGCCAGGGGTTCGCTGGAGCCAAGGTCGAGGCCATCGCCAAACGGGCCGGAGTCAACAAGGCCGGCCTGTATTATCATGTCGGCAACAAGGAAAAGCTCTACGAAGCCGTGATGCTGCGGCTTTTCGGCCAGGTGGCCGGCGCGGTGGAGCAGGCGGCCGCGCCGGGACTGGCTCCGGGTGATTCCCTGGCCGCCCTGGCCGAGGCCTTGGCCGGCCTTTTTACCCGCCTGCCCATGCTGCCGCGCATCATGGCCTTGGAAATGGCCTCGGGCGGGGCCAATATGCCGGCGGCGGCCATGATGGAATTTCGCCGCATTTTCGGCGTCACCCGGGGCATCCTGGCCCGGGGGCAGGATGCCGGGCTGCTGCGGTCGGCCGAGCCGGTTTTCGTGCATCTGACGTTGGTCGGCGGCATGATCGTCTACAGTCTGTCCGAACCGCTACGCCGACGATTCGCCCAGGTGGCCCAGGCCATGGGGATGCGCACGGACATGCCGGTTGGGGAAATGGGCGCGTTTTTGGCTGACGTGCTGACCCGGGGGCTGGCCGCCGAGCCCAAGGAGGGCGGGGCATGAGAACGGTATTGCGTGCTGCACTGTGCCTGCTGGCCGCGTGCGTCCTTGGCGGCTGCAAGCCGGACGGGCCGACGAGCTATCAGGGCTATGTCGAGGGCGAATTCGTGTATGTGGCTGGCAAGATCGGCGGCCGGCTTGATGAACTGGCCGTGTCGCGCGGGCAGCGTGTGACCCCGGGCCAGCCGCTCTACGTCTTGGAACATGCCTTTGAGGCGGCCGCCCTGGCCCAGGCCCAGGCCGATCTGCGTCAGGCCGAAGCCACCCTGGACGACCGCAAGAAGGGGCTGCGGCCCGAGGAGATCGACCAGATCGAGGCCGATTTGAACCGGGCCCAGGCGGCCCGTGAGTTGTCGTGGCTGGAATACGACCGCCGCATCAAGCTCTACGGCAGCGCGGTCATCGCCAAGGAAGAGCTCGACACCTCGCGCACCACCCACACCCGGGACAAGCAGCAGGTCCGGGAACTGGAGGCCAAGCTGGCCACGGGCAAGCTGCCCAGCCGCATCGACCAGATACGGGCGGCGGCCGACGCCGTGGACGCGGCCCGGGCCATGGCGGCCCAGGCGAAGTGGAACCTCGACCAGATGCGCCAGTCGGCCCTGGTCGGCGGGCTGGTTTACGATCTGCTCCACTACCGGGGCGAGTGGACGGCGGCCGGCAGCCCGGTGGTGGTGCTGTTGCCCGACGCCAACGTCAAGGCCCGGTTTTTCGTGCCCGAGGCCGTGGCCGGAAGCCTTAAGCCCGGCCAACCCGTCCGCGTGGCCTGGGACGGCGGCGAGGCGGTGGCGGCCGCCGTCAGCTACATCGCGCCCAAGGTGGAATACACCCCGCCGGTCATCTACAGCCAGGGTTTCCGGGAAAAGCTCGTGGTCATGGTGGAGGCGTCCTTTGATCCCGCCGTCGCGCCGCGTCTGCATCCGGGACTGCCCATCGACGTCTCTCTGGAGCCGGCCGGTTCAGGAGCCAAGCCGTGAACGCCGAAAGGGGCCAAGCCGTCATCGACGTGACCGGGCTGACCAAGATATTCGGCCGCAAGACCGTGGTCGACCACATCGACATGCGGGTCAATCGGGGCGAGATCTACGGCTTTCTCGGCCCCAACGGTTCGGGCAAGACCACGTTCATTCGCATGTTGTGCGGGCTGCTTAGTCCCGACGACGGCCACGGCACGTGCCTGGGCTTCGACGTGCGGGAGCAGGCCGAGCTCATTAAGCCCCACGTGGGCTACATGTCCCAGAAATTTTCCCTCTATGAAGACATGACCGTGCGGGAAAACCTCGATTTCATCGCCCGGATGTACGCCGTGGCCGACCGGGACGCCGGAGTTGCCCGCACCATCGAACGCATGAACCTGGGCCGGTTTCGCGACCAGCTGGCCGGCACGCTCTCGGGCGGCTGGAAGCAGCGCCTAGCCCTGGCCGCTTGCATGATCCACGCACCGCGCCTGCTGCTTCTCGACGAACCCACGGCCGGGGTCGATCCCATGGCCCGGCGGGATTTTTGGGACGAGGTCCACAAGCTGGCCGGCGAGGGCATCACCGCGCTAATCTCCACCCACTATATGGACGAGGCCGAGCGTTGCCACCGGTTGGCCTACATCGCCTACGGCCACTTGCTGGCCACCGGCACGGTGAGCGAGATCGTGGCCCAGGAAGGGCTTTTCACCTACGAAATAAGCGGCCCCGACCTTTACGGTCATATCGACAAACTGCGTGGTCTGCCCGGGGTCGAGCAGGTAGTGGCTTTTGGCGTGACGCTCCACGTCAGCGGCCGCGACGGCGACGCCATGGCCGCGAGCCTCGCTCCCTACGCCGAGCCGCCGCTGACGCTCCGGCGCATTCCCTCCAACCTCGAAGAGGTCTTCATTAGCCTCATGCGCAAGGCGGTGTCGTGATGGCCGGCTTCCTCGGTTTTTCCCCGGCCCGGTTCGGGGCCATGGTGTCCAAGGAATTCACCCAGATGCGCCGGGATCGGGTGACCTTTGCCATGATGATCGGCATTCCGCTGTTGCAACTCATCCTGTTTGGCTACGCCATCAATTCCGACCCCAAACAACTCCCCACGGCCATCCTGGACAACGACCGTTCGGTCTTTTCCCGGGACATGGCCGCAGCCATGAAAAACAGCGACTATTTCAAGTTCACCAAGGAAATCCGCTCCGAAGCCGAGGCCGACGACCTGCTGCGTCTGGGCCGCATCCAGTTCGTCCTGACCATCCCCCAGAATTTCGGCCGCGATCTGGTCCGGGGCGTGCGCCCGGTGGCCCTGCTCGAAGCCGACGCAACGGATCCGGCCGCCACCTCCAACGCCGTGGCCGCCATCCGCCAGGCGGCCACCGACGCCTTCAACCGCGACCTCACCGGCCCGCTGTTGCCGCTTCGGGCCAAGGACGGGCCGGTCGATCTGCGACTGCACGCCCGCTACAACCCCGAGGCCGTGACCCAGTACAACATCGTGCCCGGACTCATGGGCGTGGTGCTGACCATGACGCTGGTTATCATCACCTCGCTGGCCATCACCCGCGAGCGTGAACGGGGCACCATGGAGAATCTGCTCATCACCCCGGTGCGGCCCACGGAAGTGCTGCTCGGCAAGATCTTGCCGTATATTGTCGTTGGGTACGTTCAGATGGGACTGATTGTGGTGGCGGCCAAGCTCTTGTTCGCCGTGCCTTTTGTGGGCAGCCTGCCGCTGCTCTTTCTGGTGTCCTTTCCCTTCATCGCGGCCAATCTGGGCGTGGGCATCACCTTTTCCACCATCGCCCAGAACCAGTTGCAGGCCGTGCAGATGTCGTTTTTCTTCTTCCTGCCCTCGATCCTGTTGTCCGGCTTCATGTTTCCCTTTCAGGGCATGCCCGAGTGGGCCCAATGGCTGGGTTCGGTCCTGCCGCTGACTCATTACCTGCGGGTGGTGCGGGGCATCGTGCTCAAGGGCAACACGTTTGTGGACATCGTGCCGCACATGTGGCCCATCGGGCTTTTCCTGCTCGTGTCGGTGGGGATCGGGATCAAGCGCTACCGGCAGACGCTGGATTGATGGGGAGCTTTCGAGCGATTTACAAAAAGATTTTATAAGAGGCGCCCAGCGCCTCGGCGAGCCGCACGGCCATGGCCTTGCCTATGGGCCGCTTGCCGCGTTCCATTTCGGAGATGTGCGATTTGTGCGCGCCAATCTTTGCGGCCAGTTCGGCCTGGGTCATTTCGCGCAGACCACGCATGCCGCGCAGGGCGTTGCCCGGCCCCATATGCGGAAAAGCTTCTTCAATGTCGAGGCAGGGACCAAGCGCGTCGGTCAGGGCCTCTTCCACACGGTCGAGTTTTTCGGCATCCACAATAAAAGAAACAAGGACCGTGCCGTCAGTACGGAGCGTTTTCGTGAGTTCCGGCATAAGTGACCTCCAACAAACGGATTGCTTTGTCTTCGACAACCCAAACGACAACGTATGCCGGCCTGCCTTTGTTGAGGTGACAGTGGTAGGTCGCCTGACGGTTCTTGAGCTTGCCGAAGTGCGGCATGGTTGGCTGATTGGGGCCAAGCGCCCGCAGGGATAGCGCCAAGGCGTAAAAACGATTCTGAATATCCGGCGGCATCCGGTCCACGGATTTCTTGACCTTGCCGACAATACGAACCGTCCACGTCATGACAACCAGGTAGCCATTTATTGGTTACAGGTCAACGGAGAAAAAGCCGCCTACACTTCCAACGATTCCGCCTCCAAAGCTGCCGCCTTCTCCTTTAAATCTTTACCTAATAGGGCCAGATTGTCGCGCCACAGCCGGTCGGCGTCGGCGTCGGACACGCAGTATTCGAGCTTGATCTTGTTGCCGAGCACCTGGCTCACTTGGGCCTGAGTCTGGGCCAGGGCCAGACTTGATCCCTGTTTGTGGCGCACCCGCACGGTTCCGTCGTAGACGCTGGGGAAGCCGGCCAAAAACGAGCGGATGTCGCGCTCCAGATCGTCGAACTGGGTGGGATTGAAGCGGATGTCGAAGGGGCCGGCCGCCTTGATGGCCTTCTGTGAAAGCAGGTGGCAGCAGCCCGACACTGACAGGCAGGGCCGGACGTAGGCGAAAAGCCCGAGGTCGGCCGCGCCTCGGCAGGGTTCGCACACGAAAAGCCGCTCCTTGGCCTCGGCCATGGACGGCCGGCCCATCTGCGGCGGAAAGAGGTTGAAATCGGCCGACTGGTGGTCGCGCGGCGGCTGGCAGTCGGTGATGGAACAACCGACCGCTCCGGCCTGGGGGTGCTCCCGGGCCGTGGCCAGCAGGCGCGAGAGCCAGTCGCGTTCGGGAAAGGCGTCGTCGTCGAGAAAGGCGACGTGTTCGCAGGCCGCCACCTCGGGCAGGGATAGGAGCCAGTTGCGCGCCCCAGGCGCGCCGATGTTGACCGGCAGCCGCACGATGACGAATCGCCCGGCCGGGAACAGACCGGCAACGGCTTCGAGCATGGCCCCAGTGCCGTCCGTGGAGCCGTTATCCAGGACCGCGACCGTGGCCTCGCCCAGGTCGGTTGCGGCCAGATGGGTCAGGCATTCCCGGAAAAGCGCTTCCTTGTTCATGGAATACAGGCACACCGCCGCCTCGCCGGCCCGGGTCGGGCGCGGTGTTTCGCGCCGGCGCGACAGTTCGAAGGCCCGAAGCGTGAGGTTGACGTGCTGGGGCAGGACGCGCCTGGCGGCCAGACAGGCGGACAGGGCAGCCGGCCGGTCGCCGAGGCGTTCCAGGCAGTGGGACGCGCCGACCAGGGCAAATAGCCCCCAGATCTCGCCGTCCAGGGCAAGCAGCTTGTCCAGGGCGGCCTCGGGCGACCGGCGAAGCAGGGTGAATTCAGCCTCCAGGCGGGCAAAAAGCGATGGCGGCACGACCGGGGCAAAGCCGGCCAGCAGCGCGCCGGCCTGATCGGCGTCGGGCAGGCGACACAGGGCAGGGAAGGCCGGAGCCAGCCGGGCCAGGCCGGCGGCGTTGTCGTGGGCGGCGATTTCCAGATAGCGGACGAGGAGTTCTTGATCACCGCTGGCGGCGATGGCCGCGTAGGAGACCTCGTCGTCATCGAGGTTCGGCAGCGAGGCGAGTAGGTCGGTAACGGCCGCTGCCTTGGCCGGCAAAAACGGGGCGACGGCCTGGGTTTGCGCAGCCAAGGCCAGAGACTCCCGGTCAAAGGGATCGCGCTGGACGGAGTAGGCAATAAGCCCCTTGGCGGCGGCAGCGCAGTCGGGCTGGTCCGGCTCCTGGGCCAGGAGCAGCCCGGCCAGGGACCGGCGCAGTTCCTGTTGTTCGGTGGTCAGCGCCCAAAAAGGCAGAGCGTCCAGGACGGCCGACAGAAAACGGGGAGAAGGGACGGGGAGTCGCGGCAGGGCGGGGCGGCGCGGATCGATGGGCATGGCGGTCCTTTTCCCTTGGGGGCATTGGTGCTAGATTGCCTTGGCCCATAGCCCGTCCGGGGCGGCAAGTCCAATTGCCGCCTGTCTGGCCCGTCGGGATGCGGCAAACATTCAGGCGGCGCATTCATGTACACGACATCCCTAGCCCGGGCGGCAGCCCTCCTGCGCGCCGGCGGCTGCGTGGTTTATCCCACGGAAACCTATTTCGCCCTGGGCGCGCTGGCGGACAACGCCGCCGCCCTGGAACGCATCGTGGCCATCAAGGGGCGGCCCTCTCACAAGCCCTTGCCGCTGCTGGTGGGCGCGCTGACCCAGCTGGACGCGGTGGTGCCGCCGAGCTTTGCCGCCGGGGAGCTTGGGGCCGATTTCGGCGAACTGGCCGCGCTTTTCTGGCCCGGCCCGCTGTCCCTGGTGGTCCCGTGCCGCCAGGCGTTGTCCGGGCTGGTCAAGGATGCCGACGGCCGGGTGTCGGTGCGCTTCACGCCCCATGAAACAGCGGCGGCCCTGTGTCGGCTGGCCGGCGGGGCGCTGGTGGCCACCAGCGCCAACGTCAGCGGCGGCCCGCCGGCCGCCACGCCTGCGGAACTGGACCAGCACGTGACGGCGGCCGTGGACGCGGTGCTGACCGGCGGCCCGGCCCCGGCCGGCGGTCCGGCCTCCACCGTGGCCGGACTCGTCGGCGGCAAGCGCCTGACTGTTTTTCGCCAGGGCGCGACGCCCTTGGCCGCCCTGGAGGCGGCCGGCTACCTGCCTGTTGCCGTCGCGAGCTGACCCGGTTCTCCTTCCCTCATTGCCAGGTACGAGGCTTCGCAGCCGCCAGTTCGGTCAGCCGATCCAAAACGACCTCGTGGCCGACGCCCGCCAAACAGGGTAGGGGGCGCGGGCAGGCGGCGGCGAAATTCCCGGACGTCACGGCCGTGCAGGGCGCACAGGCCATCCCTGCTGTCACGACATCCAAGCCGGCCGGCCCCCACTGTCGGGGCGAGGTGGGGCCGAAGACCGCCACTCCCGGCACCCCGTGCAGTCCGGCCAGATGCAAGGGGCCGCAGTCCGGCCCAACCACCGCCCGGGCAGCGCGCAGTAGCCGTGATAATTCTTCCACCGTTTCCGGCCTGACAACGGTCCCGTCAGCCGGGGCCAGCCCCCGTTCCAGCTCCGTCGGCCCCATGACGTAAACAGGACGCAGCCCCCGTTCGACCAGCCCCTTGGCCAGGGCGGCCAGTCGGTCCAGGGGCCAGCATTTGTCCGGGTGGCCGGCTCCGGGAAACAGCAGCACGGCGTCCGTGGTCGGCGCATGGCCGCCGAAAAAGGCTTGAAAGGCCTCGCGCCAGTCCTCGGCCCAGGGGATGCCATGGGCTTCCAGGGCCTTGCGGTAAAGCGTCCGGGGACTCTCCAGGCTGCCCGGCACGACGCCCGGCAGGAACAGGAAACGGTCGCTGGCCGGCAGTTCCGGCCGAACGGCCAGGCCGGGGCGAACCACCAGGGTGTTGGCCAGGGCCTCGGGCCAGACGGCTGCGGCGAAGCGGGCGTCGAGAGCTCGACGCAGGTCGGGCGGGCAGGGCACGGCCAGGGGCGCGAGATAGCCGGCCAGGGACGGGCGCACGGCAATGCAGGCCGAAACGCCTGGAAAACGCCGGACCACCGACAGAAAAGCCGGCCAGGCCAGGAAAAAATCGCCAAGGGCGCCGGCATGTTCCAAAACGATCTTGTCAGGGGGTTTCATTTCGCGTACCCTTGGGAATAGAAAAAAACGTATCTTTATAGTTGTTTGAGACTTTTTCGGGAAACCGGGCCGGGCAGAAGCCCGCCGACAACCACCGCGTCCGCCTGGAGCATGTGACCATGGCCCTCGTCAAACCCTGCCCGCAATGCGGCCACTCCATCGTCCATTACCGCAATCCCGTGCCCACGGTGGATACGCTCATTCATCTGCCCGGACGCGGCGTGGTGCTCATCGAACGCTTGAACGAACCTTACGGCTGGGCCCTGCCCGGCGGGTTCGTGGACTACGGCGAATCGGCCGAGGCCGCCGCCATCCGCGAGGCCAAGGAAGAAACGGGACTCACCGTGGAACTGACGAGCTTGCTTGGCGTCTATTCCCACCCTTCGCGCGATCCCAGGCAGCATACCCTAAGCGTCGTCTACATCGCCCAGGCCCTGGACCCCGACGAACTGGCCGCCGGCGACGACGCCAAAAACCTGTCCGTTTTTCCCGTGGGACAGTGGCCGAAACCCTTGTGCTTCGACCATGAACGGATTCTGAGCGACTATGCCACGCTTCTCAAACGGGTCAAACCGCTGTGAAGCGGCCGGCCGCCAGCCAGGGGCGCGGGGAAAAGCTTGCGCCGCGTCATAGTGCCCCGGACGCCGCCCGAGGCGGTTGACGGGAATAACGCATTCTCCAGGCCCGCAGATGGCTGCGGCGCAGGGGAAGAGAACCGGCCCTGCCGAGGAGTGCGATGAAGTTTCATCACAAGGTCCTCTTTGTCGCTTCGGAAATGTATCCCTTCTCCAAGACCGGCGGTCTCGGGGACGTCATGGGCGCGCTGCCCAAGGAACTCAAGCGTCAGGGCGTCAACGTCGCCCTGATCGCGCCGTACTACGGCCGCCTCAATCACGGCGACCACCAGCTGCGGCTGATCTATTCCAAATGCCGCGTCGGCTACCCCTGGGCGCCGATCACCGCCGACATCTACACCGCCACCTGCGACGACGTGCCGGTGTACTTTGTCCAGCGCGGCGAATACTTTGACCGCCGTTTCTATTACAACACCCACGACGGCGACTATTTCGACAATTGCGAGCGCTTCATCTTTTTCTGCCGGGCCACCATGGCCTGGGCCAGCCGATTGGACGGCGCGCCGGCCATTGTCCACGCCCATGACTGGCAGGCCGCCCTGGTGCCGGCCTACCTGCACTTCCTGCGCCCGGCCGCGCCCTTTTGGCGTAACACCAAAACCGTCATGACCATCCACAACTTGGCCTTCCAGGGTCGGTTTGCCTCAAGGCTTTTCTTCGACTCCGGCCTGCCCAAGGAGGCCTGGGGCATGGACGGCGCGGAATTCTGGGGCGATTTCAACCTGCTCAAGGCCGGTCTGGCCTATTCCGACATCATCACGGCCGTCAGCCCCACCTACGCCCTGGAGATCCTCTCGCCCCAGTTCGGCTGTGGTCTCGAAGGCATCCTGACCAAGCGCGCCTCGCAGCTGCGCGGTATTTTAAACGGCGCGGACTACACCGTCTGGGACCCGATCAACGACCGCCACCTGCCAAGCGCCTACAGCCCCGACGACCTTTCGGGCAAGGCCGTGTGCAAGCGCAACCTGGTGGCCGAACTGGGCCTGGACCGCCGGTTCCTCAAGCGGCCCATCCTGGGCTTTATCGGCCGCATCCGCGACCAGAAGGGCATTGATCTCTTGATCGACATCATGAGCCGCGTCATGGAAAAGGACGCCGCCGTGGTGGTCCTTGGCGAAGGCAGCCTCGACTACGAGGCCGTGCTGCTGGACATGATGGAGAACTACCCCGGCCGGCTGGCCGTGCGCGTCGGTTACACCGAGGACCTGGCCCACCGCATCCAGGCCGGCTCGGACATTTTCCTCATGCCCTCGCGCTACGAGCCCTGCGGCCTGACCCAGATGTACGCCCTGCGGTTCGGCACGCCGCCGGTGGCCACGGCCGTGGGCGGACTGCGCGACACCATCGTGCCCTGGCCCGATCCCGAGGCCACGGGCTTTACCTTCTCCGAACCCGACCCCGAACTGTTTTACCGGGCCATCCTCGACGCCCTGGAACTCTGGGACCGCCCCGAAGCCTGGAAAGCCATGGTCGTGCGGGCCATGCGGGCGGATTATTCCTGGGAAAAGGCGGCCAAGAACTACATCAATCTCTACCGGGAGCTTGGGGCCGACATCTGAGCCGCCGCGAGGTCGACACGGCATTGACGTCGCCTCGGCCTTGTGGCGCGACCTGAAAAGATCGATAGTTGTTGCAGCCTTGCTCTTAAATGGCCTTGTGCGCTGTACGAGAAGGCGACACCCGATCCGACGCGCCGTGACCGCCTGGACCAAGGGCCGTCCCGCTCGCCAAAGGAGTTCCCATGTCCAAAGCTGCCGCTCCGTCCGTGTCGCCCTGCCTGCCCGTGGCCCTGGGCGAACTCGACATCTTCCTCTTCGGCCAGGGCAAACACTGGGATCTCTACCGCCTCCTGGGCGCGCATCCCTACGACGGGCCGGACGGGCCGGGCTACCGGTTCGCCGTCTGGGCCCCCAACGCTCGGGCCGTGTCGGTAATAAGCGACGCCAACGGCTGGACCCCTGGCCTGCAATCCCTGCATCCCGTGGCCGCCTCGGGCATCTGGGCCGGCTCTATTCCGGGCTTTGAAAAGGGCTGGCTCTACAAATTTTCCGTCACCCAGCAGGACGGCGCGGTGGTGGAAAAGGCCGATCCCTTCGCCTTTTGCACCGAGATGCGGCCCGGTGTGGCCGCCCGGGCCTGGGATTTGGACAGCTACGCCTGGAATGACGAGGCCTGGATGGAAACGCGCCGGGCGCGCGGACTGCCCCTGACCGACCCGGTGGCCATCTATGAAGTCCATGCCGGTTCCTGGCGCTGGAAAACCGCCGATTACGGCTCGTTCTACTCCTACCGCGATCTGGCCGAGACCCTGGTGCCTTACGTGCGCGACCTGGGTTTCACCCATATCGAATTCATGCCCTTGGCCGAACATCCCCTGGACGAGTCCTGGGGCTATCAGGTCGGCCACTACTTCTCCCCGACCTCGCGCTTCGGTACGCCCGAGGACCTGCGCTACTTGATCGACGTCTGCCACCAAAACGGCATCGGCGTCATCCTCGACTGGGTTCCGGCCCATTTCCCCAAGGATTCCTGGAGCCTGGGACGCTTCGACGGCACCGGGCTTTTCGAACACGAAGACCCGCGCCAGGGCGAGCATCCCGACTGGGGCACCTATGTCTTCAATTTCGAGCGCCATGAGGTCAAAAATTTCCTCCTGGCCAACGCGCTGTACTGGTTCAAGGAATTCCATCTTGATGGCCTGCGCATCGACGCCGTGGCCAGTATGCTTTACCTCGACTACTCGCGCCAGGATGGGCAGTGGGTTCCCAACAAGTACGGCGGTAAGGAAAACATCGCAGCCATCGAGATGCTGCGCGAACTCAATGTCGTGGTCCACGAGCATTTCCCCGGCGCGGCCATGATCGCCGAGGAGTCCACCTCCTGGGCCGGCGTGTCCCGGCCCGTCTACACCGGAGGCCTCGGGTTCACCTTCAAGTGGAATATGGGCTGGATGAACGACACCTTGAGCTATTTCACCAAGGACCCCATCTACCGGGGCTACCACCAAAATCAGCTCACCTTTTCCATGCTTTACGCCTTCCACGAGAATTTTATTCTGCCCTTGTCCCATGACGAGGTCACCCACGGCAAAGGCGCGCTCATCTCCAAGATGCCCGGCGATCAGTGGCAGCAGATGGCCAACCTGCGCCTGTTTTTGGCCTACATGTGGGCCCATCCGGGCAAGAAGCTCCTGTTCATGGGCTGCGAATTCGGCCAATGGAAGGAATGGAACTCCCGGGAGCCCCTGGATTGGGCGCTGATGGATTTTCCCAACCATCAAGGCGCGTCGGAACTGGTGCGGGCGCTTAATGCCCTGCACAAGGCCTATCCGGCCATGCACGACCGCGACAACGACTGGACGGGATTCGAGTGGGTGGATCTTTCCGACTACGCCGCCTCGGTCATCACCTTCCTGCGCAAGGCCCCGGACGGATCGCCGGTCTTGTGGGCGTTTAACTTCACGCCCATCGTGCGCGAAAACTACGCCGTTGGCTGCCGCATCCCCGGCTTCTGGCGCGAGATCTTTAATTCCGACGCCGCGCTTTTCGGCGGCGGCAACATCGGCAACGGCGGCGGCGCCATGGCCCGTCCGGCCGCCTACGGCGATTGGCCCGAATACTTGTCCCTGACGCTGCCGCCCCTGGCGGCCGTGGCTTTGACCCCCGAAGGCTAACCGTGGATGGGAGGAGGCATTGCCTCCTCTCAAAACCTCCCGTGCCGGGGGAATGTTCCTTTCGGCTTCTGGTTCTATGGAAGGAAACCCATGACTGCCCAAGCTCCTTTGAAAAAACCGATCCTCCTCACCCTCGGCGACGCCGGCGGCCTGGGGCCGGAACTGGCCTGCCGGCTGCTCGGCGGACCGGACTCGCCGAAATGCGACCGTCCGGTGGCGCTCATTGGCCCGGAAACGGCCCTGGCCTGGCACGCTGAACGCCTGGGGCTGGCCCCGTTCTGGACCCGCTTGCCTGACTACGACGCCGTGGCCGAAGCCTCGGCCGGCGTTTTTCTCCTGGAGCCTCAGGGCTTGTCCGGGATGCCGGTCGCGCCCGGCAAGGAGACGCCCGAAGGCGGGCGGGCCGCCGGCGAAAGTCTGGAGCTGGCCTTGGCCATCCTGGCCGCCCATCCGGACTGGGGGCTGGTCACCGGCCCGCTGTCCAAGGCGGCGCTCAACGCCGCCGGTTTCGCCTTTCCGGGCCATACCGAATTTCTGGCCGAACGGTCGGGCGTGGGGCGCGGCGGGGTGTGCATGCACCTGTGCGGCCCGGTGCTGCGGGTGAGCCTGGTCACCACCCATCCGCCCCTGGCCAAGGTGCCGTCCCTTGTCACCTACGACCGGGTGGCCCGCTGCCTGGCCCTGACCTGGGATTACGTCACGCGCCTGGGCGTGGCCGGCCGGCCCATTGCCGTGTGCGGTCTCAATCCCCATGCCGGGGAGGGGGGACTCCTTGGCCGCGAGGACGAGGCAGTGGTGCGCCCGGCCGTGGACGCGGCCCGGGCCAAGGGCATCGCGGCCGTGGGGCCGCTGCCGGCGGACACGCTTTTTTACCGGGCGGCCCAGGGCGAATTTTCCGCCATCCTGGCCATGTACCACGACCAGGGGTTGCCGCCGCTGAAGCTTTTGCATTTCAAGGATACGGTCAACGTGACCCTTGGCCTGCCCTTTGTGCGCACCTCCGTGGGCCACGGCACGGGCTTTGAGCTGGTCGGCACGGGCAAGGCGGCCACAAGCAGCCTGGCCGCCGCCCTGGAGCTGGCCAAGCGTCTGGTCGGCTAAGACCGCCAAGGGATTTCGCCGTGCCGTGGTTGCGTTTTCGCCCAGGCTGGATTTTCCGAACGGCGTTTATCGCCGTCTTGTTGCTGTCCTGGCTGGCCGGCGCCAAGGCATCGCAAGCGTCCAAGCTGCTTTTTGTCGCCGAAGCCGACTTGCAGCGGACCAAGGCGGCCCTGGCCACCAGCGATCCCGCCCTGGCCCCGGCCCTGGGGCAGTTGCGCCAGGAATGCGTCGAGGCCATGGCCGTGGGTCGGCTCACGGTCACGAACAAACAACTCGCCTCGCCAAGCGCCGATCCCCGGGACTACGTGTCCCGCGCGCCGTACTGGTGGCCCGATCCCAACAAGCCCGACGGCTTGCCGCCGATTCGCAAAGACGGCGAGGTCCATCCCGACGCCCAAAAAGGCGACGTGAAGACTTTTGAAAAGCTTGTCGACGCCGTGGAAACTCTGGCTTTAGGCTATTTTTTGACCGGCGAGGAGGCGTGGGCCGCCAAGGCGGCCGGGCTGCTGCGGGCCTTTTTCCTTGATCCGGCCACAGCCATGCGGCCCCATCTGCGCTACGGCCAGCTCGTGCCGGGCCAGACCGAAGGTTCGGGCTTTGGCCTCATCGACCTGCGCCGACTGCCCGAAGTGTGCGACGCGGCCAGTCTGCTCGTCGGCTCGCCGGCCTGGAGCGCACAGGATCTGGACGGGCTGCGGGCCTGGATGCAGGCCTACCTGGATTGGCTGCTGGCCAGTCCCCAGGGCCGGCAGGCCCGGGAAGCGGCCAACAACCACGGAACGTGGTATGACGTGCAAACGGCGGGACTGGCGCTTTTTTGCGGCAAAAACGACTTGGCCCGGGCGACCCTGGCCCGATTCCCCGCCCGGCTGGCCGCCCAGGTGCGGCCGGATGGAACCCAGCCCCTGGAACTGGCCCGCACGCGGTCGCTGAGCTACAGCTTAAGCAATCTGGAAGGGCTTTTTCGGCTCATGCAGCTCGGCGACCGGCTGGGGCTGGCTCTCTGGGCGCTGACGCCGCCGGAGGCCGGCACGCCGCGAAAGGCGCTGGACTATCTGCTGCCCTACCTCGGGGACCGTGCGCCCTGGCCGGGCCGGCAGATCACTCCCGTGGGCCACAACCAGGGCATCACCCTGATGCTGCGGCTGGCCGCCGTCCATTACTCGCCGGCCTATGATGCCGAACTGGCTGTCGTCTTCGGGAAAAAAGCCGCCAAACGGCGCATCTGGCTCCTGTATCCGCCGACACGCTGATTCGCGCGGCGGCCGTCTGGCCGTTGATGTTCTCCCCGGCGTTTCCTTTTCATCCTCTCGCGATCTGGAGCCTGCGGCCACCGGCCAGGAAAGACGGACAGCCGTTTCGTATGCTGTCGGAAATGCCGTGCAGCCCGTGCCGCGCAACGGTCTGTCTTCGGCGTCTCCCAATCGGGTCAAACGAGGAGCACGGCCCGTACCGGCGAAGCTTCGGCCTCGGGCACGGCCAGGGGCAGGCAAACGAGGCGGCAGCGGCCGGGCGGCGCGTTCGATAAATCAAGACCTTCGAGGATGAGGACGCCAGCCGAGAGCAGGATGTTGTGGACAGGATAGGCAGGATCATCAAGGGGCTCGATGCTCATGGCGTCGAGGCCGACCAGGGCGACGCGCCGGGCGACGAGCTCCCGGGCCAGGGCCGGGGTGGCGGCGGCGAAGTCGGTCGGGAAAGCCGGGCCGGCGAATCGGCGCTCCCGGGAGTTGCGGCTGGCAAGGAGCACGGCCTCGCCGGGACGGGGATTGGCCCCAGCCAGGCGTTCGGGGCCAAGGCGCAGGGCCTGGCCGCAGTCCACAACCACGGCCGGCAGGAAAAAGGCCTCGGCCGGATAGTCGCCGGCCCGTTTGCCCCCGGGGATAAAATGGGCCGGGAAGTCGATGTGGGCGGCGCCATGGGCGCTCATCGACCAGGCGGCGGCTTCGCAGCCATGGGCGGCCTGGTTGAGAAACAAGCGGCGGGCAAAAGGCGGATCGCCGGGCACAGGCGGCGCTGCGGGCAGGGGCAGCGAGATGTCGATGACGCGGCTTGGCATGGCGATCCTTGGCCGATGTCGGGGCTGAACAGGACGAGTCGCGGTCGGGTGGACACGACGACTTCGCGCTTCATTTCACAAGCAAACGGCTTTCACGGAACATACGCATCGCGTGAGTCGGGGGCAAGGCCGCCTGGGCCAATCCGGTTTCCTGGCGGACTCGCGATGCCTCCCGCGTTTGTCCGAAAGACTCTTTGGAACCACCGGCTAGCAGGGCGCTGACGGGGGCAAAGCGCCGCATCGCGTGCCTCCGCGAAAATACTTGATCCTCGTTCGTTGTCCGGACAGCGCCGCGCACGATTATCGCGAATCCGGCATGAAGCCGCGCCGGCCCGGGAAGCCCACGTCGCAACGATAGGCGAGAAACCCAATAAAAAACGCCCCCGCGAGGCGGGGGCGTTTACTTGGCGGCGATAGTTGCCCGAAAAAGCTACTTCGCGGCCACGTGGCAGCCGTTGTTGGAGCAGGGAGCCACGGACAGGGGCTTCTGGCCCTTGGCCTTGCGCTCCACATTGAGCTTCATGTGGCAGCCCAGGCAGCTGTTGTCGGCATTCTTGTCGTGGAAGGCGCGGAAGTAGGACGTGGCTTCCTGGCGGTCCTTCAGGTTGTCGTGGCAGCCGGCTTCGGCGCAGCCCTGGATTTCACTCTTGCCGTCCCACATGTGGTGGCAGGTGACGCAGGCCACGGAAGCGTGCTGGCCGTGAGAAAATTTGACCGGGGCAAAGCTGGTCTTGAGGACCCCGGACGGCCGTTTGAAGGTCAGTTCGAGGGGGTAGCACAGGGTGGATTTGGCATCCACGATGTCGCTGAACTTGCCGCCCTCGCAAAAGGCCGCCGTGGCCAGGGCCAGGCTGCACACCATGACGATCAACCCGGAAAGCATGACCTTGGAACGCATCCAACTCCCTCCTTAAGCTCCAAGAAACGGTGAAAGTGACCTTGCCGCTGCGACTACGCAGGCGGAGCGTCAGGCAACTGCTCCGCCGCCGTAATTCAGTGGAAAAGCGTAAAATTTCACAAGCCGGAAGTCAATACTCTTTTGGCAAAAAACGCTGTCCGTCACGAAACCGGTCGGCGTCAACGTGACGCTTTTCAAATGATTCATGGGGTTAATCGTTTTCGGCCAAACACTCGAGTTTTTCCGATGCCTCCAGGGCGTCCATGAGTTCCAGGCTCAGGCGAATGAAATCCGACGCGGTCAGGATGCCGACGAGCTTGCCGCCCTCGACCACGGGCAGGCAGCCGTATTTCTGGGTGAGCAGCACCTCGGCGGCCTGGCGCAGGGGCAAGTCCGGAGTGGCCATGGCCACATCGGCGCGCATGACCTCGCGCAGCGGGATGCCGGCGTAAATGTCCTCCTGGGTCTGGGCGTCGATTTCGGCCAGTCGGGACACCGAGGCGGCCAGCAAATCGCGGTGGGTGACAAGTCCCACAAAGGCCCCGGAACCGTCGATAATGGGCAAATGGCGGATGCGCGCCTCTTCCATGGTCCGCTTGGCGGACAGCAGGCTGTCGTCGTGGCGCAGCGCGATAAGATCCTCGGTCATGAGGTCGCGGGTGGTCAGCATGAATGCCTCCTTGGTGATCCGCGTCAGTTGGCATCGACGAACCGGCCGTGTCAAGGCGCAAGGCGTTGACTTGAGGCGGAAATTCTGTTTTCCGAAGAGGATTGGAAAGGCGCGGGGAAGGATATTTCCCGGCGAAAGGGAGCCGATGAACGCAACCGGGGTCAAGACCGATTTGCGGCGCAGCCGGGAACGCATGGTGCGGGAGCAGATCGAGGCCCGGGGCGTGACCCGGCCCGAGGTGCTGCGGGCCATGCGCAAGACGCCGCGCCACCTCTTCGTCGAGGAGGCGCTCATTCCCCAGGCCTACGAGGACCATCCGCTGCCCATCGGCCACGGCCAGACCATTTCCCAGCCTTATGTCGTGGCCTGGATGACGGAACTGCTTGAGGTCGCCCCGGGCCACAAGGTCCTGGAGATCGGCACGGGATCGGGCTATCAGGCCGCCGTGCTGGCCGAACTCGGGGCCGAGGTCTATACGGTGGAGCGGATAAAGCCCCTCTACGAACAGGCTCGGGCCAGACTCGACGCCTTGCGCTACGACCGGGTGCGGCTTAAGCTCGACGACGGCACCCTGGGCTGGCCCGAAAAGGCCCCTTTTGATCGCATCCTGGTGGCCGCCGGAGGACCCAGGATTCCGGCTCCGTTGGTGGCCCAGCTCGGTCCGACCGGGCGCATGGTCATACCGGTCGGAACCTCGCGGCGAAACCAGACCCTGTGCCTGGTGCGCCGGGAAAACGGCCGGGTCATCGTGCGCGATCTCGGCGGGGTCATGTTCGTCGACCTCGTCGGAACCCACGGCTGGCAGGCCTCGTGAAGGAGTTGGCCCCATGACGCAATCCGATTCTTGTCACGGCTGTGCCGGGCCGGGCAAACCCCTTGGAGCCAAGGCCGGGCACGATGATCGGCAGGCCCGCATCGGCCAGGCCCTGGAGCGCATCCGCTACAAGCTTGTGGTCATGAGCGGCAAGGGCGGAGTGGGCAAGAGCACGGTCGCCGTCAACGTGGCCTGCTCCCTGGCTGCCGGCGGGGCCCGGGTGGGCCTGCTCGACGTGGACCTGCATGGCCCCAGCGTGCCGGGCATGCTGGGCCTGACCGGGGCCATGACCGCCGGCGGCGAGGCGGCCATCGCCCCCAAACGCTACGGCGACAATCTCCTGGTCGTCTCCATGCAGTCGCTTTTGGCCGATCCCGACGCGGCTGTGCTGTGGCGCGGCCCCATGAAAACCACCGCCATCCGTCAATTCATCGCCGATGTGGACTGGGGCGATCTCGACTATCTGGTCATCGATTCCCCCCCGGGAGCCGGCGACGAACACCTGACCGTGCTCAAGACCGTGCCCGACGCCTTGACTTTGCTCGTGACCACGCCCCAGGAGATCTCCCTGGCCGACGTGCGCAAGAGCATCAATTTTCTGCAATACACCAACGCCAACATCCTCGGGGTCGTGGAAAACATGAGTGGGCTGGCCTGTCCGCACTGCGGCCGGGAGATCGAACTTTTCAAGAAAGGCGGCGGCCAGGCCCTGGCCCGGGATTTTGGTCTGGAATTCCTCGGCGCGGTGCCGCTTGATCCGGCCACGGTGGCGGCCGGCGACCTGGGGCGGCCGGTGGCGCTTTTGTCCGGGGACCATCCGGCCAAGGCGGCCTTTGCTGCCCTGGCCGACCATGTGGCCGCGGCCTGCCGGGCCAGCCTCGAAGCCGCCGCCTATCCGAGGCCGTAAAAAACGGATTGTCGCCAAAACCAAGACAAAAGGACACGCGCCGCGCGCCGTGGAACACGGCGGCGGGGCGCTCCCCGGAGCCGGCTTCGGCAACGCACGGGGCGGAAGGCTTTGACGGCGGCCGGGTATTGCTTTAATTGCCTGCCTGCGCCACGAAACCACCAGGGACTAACCACGCCATGTTCAATCTCGCCAACAACCTCACCCTGGCCCGCGTCGGGGCCGTGCCGATTCTGGTGCTCCTGCTCTATTTCCCGAGCCGGGGAGCCTGTTTTGCCGCCACGATGGTGTTTATTGCCGCCGCCGTCACCGACATCATGGACGGCGTGGTGGCCAGGCGGTGCAATCTGGTCACCAATTTCGGCAAATTTCTCGATCCGCTGGCCGACAAGCTGCTCATAAGCGCCGCGCTGATCATGCTTGTCCAGCTTGGCTGGGTCGAAGCCTGGGTGGCCGTGGTCATCATCGGCCGGGAGATCGCCGTCACCGGGCTTCGGGCCATGGCCGTGGACCACGGCGTGGTCATCGCCGCCGACCGCTACGGCAAGCTCAAGACCATCCTGCAGATGGTGGCCCTTTGTCCGCTGCTGCTGCATTATCCCTTTTGGGGCTTTGACCCCGCGCCGCTGGGGCAGGCGCTTTTATATCTGGCCCTGGTTTTGACTCTTGTTTCCGGCGTCAATTACTTTTATGGATTCAGCAAGCAGGCGAAGTGGTCGGACAAGGCCGCCCGGTGAGGCTACGGCCAAGCCCCGCCCGCTGACCAACCTTTTGCGACAAGGCGCTATGAAAGCCAAAAACATTTCCAAATTGGCCCGCCGCCGGGTCCGTCCCGCCCGGGCCGGCCTGGGCAAGGGCGCCTGGTCCGACGCGCGCCTGGACGACAATCTGGCCGCCCGGATTGAGAACTGCCTGCATACCATCCTGGAACTCGAACCTGATTTGGA
This sequence comes from Pseudomonadota bacterium, assembly GCA_023417745.1. Classification (GTDB taxonomy): domain Bacteria; phylum Desulfobacterota; class Desulfovibrionia; order Desulfovibrionales; family Desulfovibrionaceae; genus Solidesulfovibrio. The sequence goes on along the minus strand of JAEZEM010000509.1, from coordinate 5,428 downwards.
GCGTCTCCAGTTCGGGCATTATTTGTTGCGCGACTTCAAGGTCCTCAAGATGTTTCTCTCCCAGGTCGAAGACATCGAAGTGGAGGAGCAGGATGTGCTGCGCATTGAGGCGGCCACGGAAAATTTCCTTCGTGAACTGAAGGAACCCCTGGCCCAGTCCGATACCAAACGTCCGAAGAAATACGTTGTGCAATGACATGATCTGGCGACGCTTCCTGCTGACGGCGCTGATCTTTTTCAATGTATTCCTGCTCTATAATCTGATATGGAGCGACAATGGCATTTTTGCCTATCTCGAACTCAAATCCCGGCATGAGCAGCTCAAGCAACGCCTGGAAGCCGTCAACGACAAGTCCCTGGACCTCAGCCAGGAAATCCGCTGGCTCAAGACCGACCAGGCCTTCACCGAGAAAATGGCCCGGTCCCAGATGAACTACCTCAAGGAAAACGAGATCCTTTACCAGTTTCCCAAGGACCCGCCCGCCGCCAAGGAGCCGGAACGGGACAAGGAAGGAAAGCGGGCCGATGCTCAGTAAGATCGAAATCTACCGGGAAGTCCTGGAAATCGAGCCCAATTCCAAGGTCTTCTTTCCCCTGGCCCGAAGCCTGGCCGAAGAGGGCCGCCACGACGAAGCCGCCGCCGTGCTGACGCGCGGCATCGGTTTCCATCCTGACCACCTCGAAGCCAAGTTCCTGCTCATCGAACTCCTCACCCGCCAGGGCAAAGAGGATCAGGCCGAGCAGGTCTTCACCGACGTGGGCGCGCTTCTGGCCCGCTATCCCTCGGTCTGGCTCCTGTGGTCCAAGACTGCTGCCGCCCGGGCCAAGGACCCTTCCCTGGCCATGTTGTTCCTGGCCCACTATTTCCAAAACCAGACCCTCACCTGGGCCGAGGTCATGGAACGGGGGCTCAAAAGCCTGAGCCAGGCCGCCGGCACGGCGGAGTCGTCAGAAGGCTCGGCCGGACCGGGGATCGCCGATGCGTCTGGCGGATCGGCGCCGTCTGGACTGGCCGGTGGTGAAGGGGCCGTCGCCGCGCTGTCGGCCAGCGTTGCTCCGGATGCCGCCGCCGCGTCCCAGGCTGTTGCCTACGCCTTGGACGACATGCCAGAGGCGTCGGATTTGGCCTTTCTGGAGCCGGCAGGGGAAACCGCGCCGGTTCGTGAACCGGCAAACGTCCCTTCCGGTCCGGTCTTCCGGGCTGCCGCCCTGTCCGGGGCCGAGGAGCCAGCGCCGCAAACGACGACTCTTCCCCCGGTTGTCGCCGCCGCGCCTGCCGATGTCGCCGGCCCGGAACTGCGCGGAGCCCGCGAGGTTATGGAACTGGCCGGCCTTCTGGAAGCTCCGGAAACCGTTGAACCACGCCCCCGGTCCAAGCCCGCCAAGGGCAAGGAACAGGGCGTGCGCACCCGGACCATGGCTGCCGTTCTGGCCGAGCAGGGCGATCTGGCCGGCGCGCTCGACATCTATCAGGAACTCCTGGCCGCCGCTGCAAGCCAGGCCGAGCGCGAAGAGCTGCGTGCTCTTATGGCCGCCCTGGCCTCGCCGGGCCGGGCCGCCTCTCCGGAAGCGGCGCAAGCGCCCGCCGCCGATGGTCCCAAGTCGGCCAACCGGCTGGCTGATTTTCTCGAAGCCCTGGCCAACCGCCTGGAAACCCGGGCCGGATCGTAACCGCCACCTTCGGCGAACCGCCTCCACCGCATACGCCAACAGCACGAGGATACGGCTTTGAAACGCACCTTTCTCGCGGCCATCGCCGCCACTGTCTGTCTTTGCACCCTTGCCGGCTGCGGCACCATGAAAACCAAGTGGCGCGAAACCCGCAAACTGTACCGGGAATACATCAACACGGATCCCTCCATCGACTTCAGCGACCAGGGCATCTCCGACAAGGGCCTGCAACGGCTGGCCGCCCTCATGATGCCCGTGGACGAGCGGTTGCTGGCCATGCTGCGTACCCTGGGCAGCCAGGACGCGGCCCCGGACCCCGAATGGGCCCAGCAGTTGCTGACCGCCAATCCGTGGCTTTCCGGCATCGCCGTGGTGGACGCCTCGGGGAGCATTGTCGGCCAGGTGCCCTCGACGCCCATGCGGCCCCTGGACTTCGCGCCTTTGCTCGAACAAGCCGACCGCTACAAGGTCCGCAAGATGGGCGCGCGGGTGGTATCCGACGAGATGGGCACAGTGGTCATGGTGGCCATGCCCTTTTTCAAGGAAAACGAATGGGCCGGCATCGTCGTCGTCCATTTCGATCCGCGCAACCTGATCCGCTTCTCGCCCAATCCCGACGCCCTGGTGGTGGTCTCCACCGAAGGGTTGGTCTGGTCCGGCGGCGGGCAGGGCGAGTCCCTGGCCGCGCTGAAGTGGAGCGACATCCTTAAGGGCGAGGTGCAAGGCGACATCCGCGTCGGCGGCGGCGAATATGTCTGGCAGGCCCGTTACCTTGGCCAGATTGAGCTCGTCTATCTCACCGACGCCCGAGAAGTGCGCGCTTCCAAGCCGGAACCCAAGAAGGAAGCCGCGCCCGTGCCCGAACCCAACAAGGCGCTGCCGTCCACCGAGCCGCTGCCCCAGCCCAAGGACCTGACTGCTCCCTAGGCGGCTTTCCGAGGATTCTTTGGCCGGCGGCTGCGGCCGCCGGCTTTTTTTTCATTCCAACCCCGGAAAATCTTGTGGGTATTTCGGTCTGGGAGTAGATTGAGACGAGGCCGCAAAACCCGCGAGCCGCGCCGGGGCCGTTGCCGCCCAGGCTTGAGGAGAACAGCCATGCCGCAGATCACCGTCACCGAACACCTGCTGTTGCACCAGAAAGAATCCCCCATGGCCTCGGGCCGCTTCACTCGGCTCCTAAATGACCTGATCCTGGCCGCCAAGATCATCTCCCGGGAAGTCAGCAAGGCCGGACTCGTCGATGTGCTGGGCTTTACCGGCGAGGTCAACGTCCAAGGCGAACAGGTCCAAAAGCTCGACGAATACGCCAACAAGGTGCTGATTCACCGGATGGAGCGGGCCGGCGTGCTGTGCGCCATCGCTTCCGAGGAAAACGCCGACCTCGTGCGCATCCCCGACCAGTTCCCCAAGGGCGACTATTTCCTCATCTTCGATCCCCTGGACGGCTCCTCCAACATCGACGCCAACGTCAACGTCGGCACCATCTTTTCCATCTACCGGGTGGCCGAGGGCTGCAGCGGCGACAAGCTGTGCGATCTGCTCATGAAGGGCGCCAAGCAGGTGGCCGCCGGCTACTTCCTCTACGGCACCTCCACCATGCTGGTGTACACCACCGGCCGGGGCGTCCACGGCTTCACCCTGGACCCGAGCGTCGGCGAGTTCCTGCTGTCCCACCCCGATATCCGCACCCCCGAAACCGGCAAGATCTATTCCGTCAACGAGGCCTACTGGTCCTACTGGGACGAGCCGACCCGCGAGATCGTCAGCGCCTTCAAGGGCACGGACAACCCGCGCGGCCAGCCCTACGGCGGCCGCTACATCGGGTCGCTGGTGGCCGACTTCCACCGCAATCTTCTGTACGGCGGCATTTTTCTCTATCCGGCCGACACGCGCGACCCCAAGAAACCCAAGGGCAAGCTGCGCCTGTTGTGCGAGGCCAATCCCTTGGCCTTCGTCATTGAGCAGGCCGGCGGCGCGGCTACTGACGGCGAGCGCGACATCCTGTCCATTGAGCCCGAAGAGCTGCATCAGCGGGTGCCGCTTTTCATCGGCAGCAAAAACGACGTGGCCAAGGTCATGGAGATCTACGGCCGGGCCAGGAAAGCCTAACGGGCATGCTTTGTCTTGGCATTGAGACGTCCTGCGACGAGACGGCCGTGGCCCTTTTCGAGGACGGCCGTCCCGTCCTGGAAAAGCTCGCCTCCCAGGCCGATCTCCATGCCGTGTTCGGCGGCGTGGTGCCCGAGCTGGCCTCGCGGGAGCATTTGCGCCGCCTGGGGCCGCTGTTGCAGGCCCTTTTCGCCCAGTCAGGACGAAGCCTTGCCGATGTCGACGCCATTGCCGTGGCCCGGGGGCCGGGCCTGCTCGGCAGCCTGCTGGTGGGGCTGGCCGCAGCCAAGGGCCTGAGCCTCGCCACGGGCAAGCCCCTTATTGGCGTGGATCATCTGCACGCGCACCTCCTGGCCGCAACCATCGGCCGGGAGGTGGTCTTTCCGGCCCTGGGGCTCCTGATTTCGGGCGGCCATACCCAGATCGTGCGCCTGGACTCGGCCCTGTCCCTGGAGGTGCTTGGCCGCACCCTGGACGACGCCGCCGGCGAGGCTTTTGACAAAGCCGCCAAGTCGTTCAACCTGCCGTACCCCGGCGGGGTCTACATTGATGTGCTTGGTCGGGGGATCGTACCGGACAAGAAGCTCTTTCCGCGTCCTTTTCTGGACAACGACCATCTCGACTTCAGTTTCAGCGGCCTCAAAACCGCTGTGGCTTCCTATGCCGCCGCCCACCCGGAACTGCGCGACCGGTGTTTGGCCGAGGCGGGCGAGACCATTGATCCCGAGGCTTGGCCCATGGCCTTGCGGCGAGCCTGCTCCTCGCTTAATTTCGCCATTGCCGACACGTTGCGCGTCAAGTTCGAGCGGGCGCTGGACCGGCAGCTGATGCCGACTGCCAGTCTTATCGCTGCCGGAGGGGTGGCCGCCAACGGCCCCATCCGGGCCATGCTGGCCGATTTGGCCGCCCGGCGCGGCCTGCCGCTTTATCTGCCCGAGCCGGCTCTTTGCGCCGACAACGCCGTAATGATCGCTGCCGCCGGCAGCCGGCTGGCCGAGGCGGGCTATGCCCACGACTTGGCGCTTACCGCCGTGCCCCGGGGGCGCAAAGTGCCGTGGGACTATGCCGGCGGACCGTCCGGCCAGACGGCATCGGTTGACAGAGGCTCGCCGGCGCAATAGATTTACACGATTACAGACCTTGTTCCTGACGGCAAACGGCGCTTCTCGCCGTCCCGATAAACGCCAGAAACCCGACCGCCCCAGCGGTCGGCCAGACCATGAAAGGAGAGCATCCATGGCCATCCAACTGAGCGACGCCAACTTCGAAGCCGAAGCCCTGCAGTGCGACCTGCCCGTTCTGGTGGATTTCTGGGCTCCCTGGTGCGGACCGTGCCGCGCCATGGGTCCGGTCATCGACGAACTGGCCAACGAGTACACCGGTCAGGTCAAGGTGGCCAAGATGAACGTCGACGAGAACCCGAGCACCCCGAGCAAGTACGGCATCCGCGCCATCCCCACGTTGATCCTTTTCAAGGGTGGGGAAGTGGTGGAGCAGATCACCGGCGCCGTGTCCAAGAGTTCGATCAAGGAAATGCTCTCCCAGAAGGCGCTCTAATCCATGAAACGATTCGACGCCGTCGTGATCGGGGGCGGCCCGGCCGGCATCACGGCCGCCCTGTATCTGGCCCGGTCCGACGTGTCCGTTG
>JAEZEM010000209.1 GCA_023417745.1 Pseudomonadota bacterium | reverse complement strand
GGACCACCCCACCACCCAAAACCGACCATCCCCATGTCGGGGGTCCGGGGGGCTGAGCCCCCCGGCCGCCGGAGGCATCTTCTGCCTTCTCTTCCTGCTTAATTAATCGTCGTGCGGCGGGAAGGTCAAAGCCGCGCCGAACCAGCCGATGACGGAGACGATGGGCAAAAGCGCCAGCACGACCAGCACGAAGCCGACGTGGCTGCCGGCTTCGGCCATGATGTCGGGGGTCTTGACGCTTTCGATGAACGTCCACAGCAGGGCCAGGAACAGCACGGGCGTGGCGGCGAGTTTGATCATGATGGGGGTGACGCGGGCGCTGGCGTAGTTGAGCCACCAGGTGAAAAGCCCGGTGACGATGGCCACGGGCGTGAAGACCAGGGCCAGGCCGAGCAGCACGGGCAGGGCGGCGGCGAAGGCTTGTTTGCCGGTGACGAGCGCCAGCAGCAGGCACAGGGGCGCGGCGGTGCAAAAGGCGATGGGGAAGTGGACGGTCATGGGGTGGGGGTGGCGCTTGAGCATGGGGAAGCGCTTCATGGCCTTGGCCAGCCAGGGCGGCAGGCGGTCGGCGGCGGGTTCGGGCTTGAGTGCCGGGGCATCGAGGAGGCCGACCCGGGGGAAGCGTTCCAGAACCTCGGGGCTGTGGGGGGCCTGGGAAAGTTCGAGGCCCATGTCGCCGCCGGCGTGGTGGCGGTTCATGTGTTTGCCGGCTTTCCACAGGCGGCTGGCGGAGACGTCGTAGACCACGCCGTTGAAGGCGAGGTAGGTGGGTTTGCCGTCGGTTCCGTCAAAGGCGGCCAACTCCTGGGGCGTGAAGCGTTTTTCCGGGTTCTGGCTCATGCGGTGCTCCTTTGGGGGGCGTGGTGGTCGATGATGTCGAACTTGCGCAGTTCGGCCAGCACGGCGTCGCTGGTGAAGGGTTTGGGGAGAAACGACAGGGCCTGGCCTTGGAAGAAGGCCCGGTAGACGTTTCTGGAGTCGTCGGCGGCGGAGACCATGATGACCTTGGCGGCGTCGGCCGGGCCGACGTGTTGTTCGTGTTCCAGGTGGCGCATGGCTTCCAGGGCTTGGTGACCGTCCATGGCCGGCATCATGACGTCGATGAAGATGACGTCGTAGGGCTTGGCGTCGCCAAGGGCCTGGGCAAAGGCGTCGAGGCCTTCGCGGCCGTTGGCGGCCAATTCACAGGCGGCGAACGGGGCGAGGATTTCCGCCAGAAAGCGTTTGGTCACGGGGTCGTCATCGACGATAAGCGCGCGCAGCATGGTATATCCCGATAAAGCGTACAGAGCTCGGCAAAAGCCGGCCCCGAAGCCTACCAGAAACGCCCTTGGCGTCAACAGTCGGAGGCGATTATCGACGCCAGCGCTTCGTTAATGGCTCAGGCCACATTTACAACATAAGGGCAGTTGTGTTGTAAAAATATAAACTATATTGAAACGATAGATCTCATTTCAACTGCGCCTCAGGAGTGGGATCGGCATCAAGACGCGAAGGCGGCGGCCGCCGCGGGATGTCCGGCCAGGCCGCAGTAGCCGGCCTCACCGCCCATGGTCCGCCACATCATGCACATGGTCCCCTGGCAGAATTTCATCTTGTCGTCGCTGGTCTTGAGCAGCGGGCAGAACTTGAACTTGGCGTCGTTTTCACTGACGAGCATGGCGGTTTCCTTGATTGGGTTCAGGTTTCGGAGGTCAGGGCCACGGCCAGCAGGGTGACGTCGTCAGCCAGCGGCGTTTCGCCCCGGAAGGCGTCGAGGGCGTCCATGAGGGCCTGGCAGACGGCCTGGGGGCCGAGCGGGGCGGCCTTGGCCAGCACGGCCCGGGTGCGCTTTTTGCCGAACATCTCGTCGCCGGCGTTGCGGGCTTCCCACAGGCCGTCGGAGCCGATGAGGATGATCGCGCCCGGGGCGAGGTCCGTGACCTGGCCGGTGGCGTAGGCGGCGTCGTCCACGGCCCCCAGGACGATGCCCTTGCAGGTCAGTTCCGAGGTCTGGCCGGTGGCCGGATCGTGGACCAGGGCCGGATCGTGGCCGGCCCGGGCAAAGGCGGCGCGGCGGCCGGCCGGGTCGATTTCCAGATAAAACATGGTCATGAAGCGGCCGGCGCCCATGGTGTCGCGGGCCAGCTCCCGGTTGACGTCGGCGAGTATCTCGCCGGGCGTGCCCGGGGCGGCGGCGCGGGGACGCAGCAGCGCCCGGGCGGTGGTCATGAGCAGGGCGGCTTCCAGGCCATGGCCGGTGACGTCGCCCACGGCCAGGCCGATAAGGCCGGTTTTGGGGCCGTCAAAGGGCAGGATGTCGTAGTAGTCGCCGCCGGTGGCGTCGCAGTAGCGGCAGGCGGCCCCCAGGGCCAGGCCGTCAATGTCCGGGGGCTGGCCGGGCAGCAGGCGGCGTTGGATCTCGCTGGCCAGGGCCACGGATTCGCACAGGCGCACATGTTCGTCGAGGGTGGGGGCGAGCTCGTTAAATACCCGGCCGAGTTCGGCGATCTCGTCGTGGCCTTTGACCGGGGCCCGGGCGGTGAAGTCGCGGTCGGCCAGGCGGCGGGCCATGTCCGTGAGCGCCAGGATGGGTCGGGTGACGGCCCGGGAGGCGGCCAGGGAGACGAAGGCCAGGCCGAGCATGACCGCGCCGGCAATAAACGAACCCACGACGTAGAGTCGGCGGATGCTGCCGTCCACGTCGCCGGCCACGGCCTCGGCCTCGGCCAGGACATCGTCCACCGGAGCGAGCTGGAGCAGGGCTTCGTTTTCGCCGGTCTTGGCGTAGGCGGCCAGGACCTCGCGGCCGTTATAGGGCAGGCGGACCACGCCGGAGGTTCCGGCGGCCACGTCCAGGGCCATGACGGCCAGGGTGGCTTCGTCGGGGGAGGAAAGGGGCGCGGGGTGGACGAAGGCCTGCCAGTTGTGGCCGCCGTGGCGGGCGGCGCGCACCACCTCGCCGGCCTCGACCAGAAGGCGCGGCGCGCCCTTTTCGTCGGGCGCGGCCAGGACAAGCAGGGTTTCGATGTCCGGGGCGATGTGGCCGGGGCTGCTGACCGAGGCGAGCAGGTCGGACAGCGGGGTGAAGATGGCCGTGGCCCCGAGGATGCCGCCGTCCGGGCGACGCACCGGGGCGGCCACGACCACGGACACGCGCCCGGTGCCGGGTTCGCCCTGGGGCTGGCTCCAGACCGGGGCGTCGGCGGTGATGGCGGTCTGATACCAGGAAGCGCCGACCGGATCGGCCCGCCGGGGCCAGCCCGGCACGGCCGGATAGACGGCCACTGTGCCGTCGGCCAGGATGGTGTCCTGGAAATGGGCCAGGGGACCGACCAGGGCGGCGATGCGCCCAAGCGGCCGGGCGAGGCCGGCCAGAGCGGCGGCGTCGGGCGACAGGGCGTCGGGGTTGGCTTCGGGCGGCAGGCGCAGGAGCACCCGGCCGGGATCGATGGGCAGGGGCAGGGGCCGGTCTTCGAGGTCGAGGCGGAAATAGCCCGGCGTATCGGTGAAGCCTTCGTGGTCGGGGTGGTCGGCACGGCCTGTGCCCATGCCCATGCCCATGCCCATGCCCATGGGCATGACCGGCAGGGTGGTGGTGATGACCGCCTCTTTATACGGACCGTGGTGCTTGTCCGGCGGGGCGGCTAGGGCTTGCCCCACGGCGTCGGCCTGGAGGGCCACGGCCAGGGACAGGGTCTGGCGACGCCCGGCCAGCAGCCGGGCGTGGTCTTCCACGGTGCGCCCCAGGCGCATCTTGGCCTCGGCCACCAGATGTGCCCCGACCCGGCTCGAAAGGCGCTCGGCCAGACGCGACAAGGCCAGCTGGCTGTTGACGCGAAGGACGACCAACGGAACCAGCGACAGGGCGGCCAGCAGCCAAAAAAGCTTCCAGCGGATGCGCACGGCGACTCCGGGGGCTAGGTCGTGTCCCTTAAAAAATACGGTAGTATTTTTTAAGAAAAATAAATGGTTTTAGCTCGTTGCCTACAAAACACCATATACGCTTTTCGCGGATGCGACACGAGGCAAACGGTTAGGCCTCGGGCGAGGCGGCTCCCTCCATTTCCAAGAAAGCGGCCAGGATCACCTTGGGGCCGAAATTGGGAAAATTGACCCGGTATTTGCCGTCGTCCAGGATGCCGATGACCTTGCCGCGCCCGAAGATCTTGTGGTGGCAATAGCCCAGCGT
>JAEZEM010000413.1 GCA_023417745.1 Pseudomonadota bacterium | reverse complement strand
AGTCATGGATCTTGCCGCCGTTGGAGACGACCAGGCCGATGCCCTTGCCGCAGTCGTGGGAGGAGCCGCCGCCCAGGGTGATGAGGCTGTCGCAGCCTTCCTTCTTGTAGACTTCCACGCCCTTGTGGACGTTGGCGTCGGTGGGGTTGGGGATGGTCTCGTCGTACACATGGTACTTCATCCCGGCGGCGTCGAGGAGATCGGTGATCTGCTTGCAGATGCCGACCTTGACCACGCCCTTATCGGTGACGATCAGCGGTTTCGATCCGCCCAGAGCCTTGATCTTTTCGGGGATCTGTTTGGAAGCGCCGATGCCGATAAGGGTCACGCTGGGAATGAAGAAACCGTAAACTTGCTCGCGAACAGCCATGGTGCCAACCTCACTGTGGTTAAGGTTATGGTTTTGCGAACGGACCCCAAACCTGATTTCCGTTTGGCGTAAGCGTAAACGTTGCCCCTCCTAGAGCAATTCCCGGGCCAACTTGGCGGTCCATGTATTTCAAGCATTTAAAACGTCAGACCTTTTTGCTCCGGGGGCAGACTGGCCGTCCAAGGCCCAAGGCCGCCCGCCGGCATCGTCCCCCGTGCTGTTGAATTCCTGGAAAGTTAAATAAAATAAGCTTATTAGTCCTGGTTGGACAAGTTGTCCCACGCTTCGGACCGTGTTGGGTAAAAAGGGGACACTTGGCCTGCATGGGGCGAGTTGTCCCAGTGGTGATCTTCGTGTGTAAAAAAATACATCATGATTCTAGATGGTTGAGAATAACGCCTCATTTTCAGCCGGGCTGGACAAAAGGAAACGGCTGCGCCTGCGCGGGGGGACAGGAGGACCCGCGACGCGCCGGACAGCGGGCAAAATCGGGGAGACATGGGATGGGCCGGCCCCCTTGTCTTGATCGCAAAACCTCCCCAGCGCCGCGGTCGCTGCTTGGCGCGGTGTCCCGGGACCGGGGCCGGATCTCGCCAAGGCCAAAGGAGGACAGCGGGGAAGGCCGGGGAGAAGAAGGCTTGACGGCGGCTTTTGGCGTTGGCTATTTTGCCAAAAAGCCAATTGAGGCGGCCCGCCGGCCGCCCAGGGGAGGGACCATGCAGCCTGCGTCATCCGGCGCCTGCGGCGTAAAACCGCGTTTCATCTTGGCCGGAGACCGGCCGTGAAGCGCCGGCTGGCCGTCCTGCTGGCGATGCTGGCCCTTGGGGCCGCCGTCCCGGCCTGGTCCGGGGACGTTCCGGTCGTGCCGGCCCCGGGCCTGGTCACCATGGTCGATCTCGGGGCCAAGGCCTGCGTGCCCTGCAAGATGATGCAGCCGGTGCTGGCCGCGGTGGAGGCCAGGTACGCCGGCCGGGCGGCCATCCTCTTTATAGATGTCTGGGAGAACCGCGACGAGCCGCGCAAGTTCGGGCTACGGGTCATCCCCACCCAGATTTTCTACGACAAGATGGGCCAGGAAGCGGCGCGCCACGAAGGGTTTCTCGACGAAAAGCCCATGGCCGACATCCTGGACCGTCTCCTGGCCGAGTAGGGGGCGGGCGTGCTGGATCAGGCGCTTTTGGCTGTCCACGGCTGGATGGCCGGCCGGGACGCCCTGGCCGGGCTGGGGGCTTTTGCCTGGGGCCTGGCCAGCGTGCTCCTGAGTCCCTGCCATCTGGCTTCGATTCCGCTTATCGTGGGCTACGTGGCCGGCCAGGGGCGGCTGGTGGAAGGTCGAGCCGCTGTGGGCTATGCCGCCTTGTTCTCGCTGGGGCTATTTTGCGCCATCGCCGCCGTGGGCGCGGCCTGCGCGCTGCTTGGGCGGATGCTCGGGGATGTCGGCGGCTGGTTGCCGGCCGTGGTCGGCGCGCTGCTGGTGGCGGTGTCCCTGGACATGCTCGGGCTGCTGCCGTCCCGGGGCGGCGGCGGGGGACTGGCCCGGCTGCGCCTGCGCGGCCTGTCCGGGGCGTTTGTCCTGGGGCTGGCCTACGGCGTTTTGTCCGGGGCCTGCACCTTCGGCTTTTTGGCCCCGGTGTTGGGCGTCGTCACCCTGTCCGGCGAGCTGGGCCGGGGGCTGGCCCTGACGGCCCTTTTTGCCCTGGGGCACTGCCTGCCCATCCTGGCGGCCGGTTCCTTTGCCGGGGCGACCGGCGGCTACCTGGAGCGGGCCGGCCGGGGCCGGGCCTTGCTGCTCATGCGGCGCGGGGCCGGGGGGCTCGTCGGCGCGGCCGGCCTGTATTTCCTGCTTTCGCCGCTGGCGGCGGGAGCATGAACCTTGCGCCCGAGGGTATTTCATAGCATAAAAGTATGAAAAGCGAGGACGTCATGGAACGGGAAAACGCCATTGCCGGTCGGTTGTCGTTTCTGGATCGCTATCTGACGCTGTGGATTTTTTTGGCCATGTTCCTTGGCGTGGGCCTGGGCTGGCTGGCTCCGGGGGTGCGCCAGGTGGTGGGGTTTTTCCAGGTCGGAACCACCAACATCCCCATCGCCCTGGGCCTTATCTTAATGATGTATCCGCCCCTGGCCCGGGTGCGCTACGAGGAGATGGGGCGGGTCTTCAAGGATTTCCGGGTGCTGGGCCTGTCCCTGGCCCAGAACTGGGTCATCGGCCCGGTCTTCATGTTCCTGCTGGCCGTGGTCTTTTTGCCTGACAAGCCCGACTACATGGCCGGGCTTATCCTTATTGGCTTGGCCCGATGCATCGCCATGGTCATCGTCTGGAACGATCTGGCCGGCGGCGACCGGGAATACTGCGCCGGGCTGGTGGCCTTCAACGCCGTGTTCCAGGTGTTGTTTTTCTCGGTCTACGCCTGGTTTTTCCTGGGCGTGCTGCCGCCGCTGCTGGGGCTTTCCGGGAGTGCCGTGTCCGTGGGCATGGGCCAGATCGCCGAGAGCGTGTTTATTTACCTGGGCATTCCCTTCATTGCCGGGGTGGTTTCCCGGTTCGTCGGGCTGCGGCTGCGAGGCCGGGAGTGGTACGAAACGCGCTTTGTGCCGCGCATCGCGCCGATGACGCTGGTGGCTTTGCTTTTCACCATCCTGGTCATGTTTTCGCTTAAGGGCGAGTTCATCGTGGCCTTGCCCCTGGACGTGGTCCGGGTGGCCGTGCCGCTTTGTCTGTATTTCGGGGTCATGTTCCTGGCCTCGTTCTGGCTGTCCTGGAAGGCCGGGGCCAATTACGAACAGTCGGCCACCCTGTCGTTCACCGCCGCTTCCAACAATTTCGAGCTGGCCATTGCCGTGGCCGTGGCCGTTTTCGGGCTGGATTCGGGCCAGGCGTTCGCGGCGGTCATCGGCCCGCTGGTGGAGGTGCCGGCGCTTATCGCCCTGGTCGGCGTGGCCCTGCGGCTGCGGCGGCGCTGGTTTCCTCAGGCCGTGGCCACCCCGGCCGGGGTGTGCCATGTGTCGTGCCCGCCGCGTCCGTAACGGAAACGCCACGACGCCGGGCTATGCCGGGGCATCCGGTTGATAAGGAGGATTTCATGCGCGTGCTTTTCATCTGCGTGCACAACAGCGCCCGCAGCCAGATGGCGGAGGCCTTTTTGCGGCAAATGGCCGGCGACGGCGTCGTCGTTGAAAGCGCCGGCCTTGACCCCACGGTGATCAATCCGCTCGTGGTCGTCGTCATGGCCGAGGAAGGCCTTGACCTGTCCGACAAAAAGACCCGCAAGGTCTTTGACCTGTTCCGCGACGGCAAGCTCTACGACGCCGTCGTCACCGTGTGCGAGGAATCCCTGGAGGGCCAGTGCCCGGTGTTTCCGGGCGTGACCCGGCGACTGCATCTGCCTTTCCCGGACCCGGCCGCCGTCACCGGGACCGAGGAAGAGCGCCTGGAGGCGGTGCGGGGCATCCGCGACGCCATCAAGGCGCGCATGGCCGTCCTGGCCCGGGAGCTGGCCGACGAGGCCGCCCGCCCCCTGGGCGACCGGGCCTAGCGTTACACGCGTCGGGCGCGCTTTGCCGGCCGCGCCAACAACCCTGTAAATCCCTTTCTCCATCGCAGGGGTCCGGGGGGATCATCCCCCCGGCAGCCGGAGGCATCCCCCTCTCATGAAAAAAAACATCCTCTTCCTATGCACCGGCAATTCCTGTCGCAGCCAGATGGCTGAGGGCTTTGCCCGGGCGCTGCGCGGCGACGTGCTGGCCGCCTATTCGGCCGGGGTGGAGAAGCATGGGCTTAATCCCCGAGCCGTGGCCGTCATGGCTGAGGTCGGGGTGGACATTGCCGGGCAGTCTTCCAAGCTCGTGTCCGAGCTGCCTGATGTCGCCTTCGACTACGTGGTGACCTTGTGCGGGTCGGCCCAGGACCGGTGCCCGTTTTTCCCGGGGCCGGTCAAAAAGGTCCATGTCGGCTTTGAGGACCCGCCGGCCCTGGCCGTCGGCGCGGCCAACGAGGAGGAGGCGCTGGTCCATTACCGCCGGGTTCGCGACGCCATCCGGGAGTTCGTGGCCGGGTTGCCGGAGCGTCTTGATAAATAGTTGTCATTGAGAATGATGAATTCGGCATAGTTAACTGTATAAATACTAAGATGGCGGGCTGTTGTTTCGTAACGGTTCGACCGCAGAAGCTCCATCGCCGCGAAGGCGGGCGCGCGGCGTCCCCTGGGCGAGTCCGTGGCAAGGGCCGCTGGTTCGGCCTGGTTTTTAGCACAACAAGGCCCGGTCTGTTCGCCGGGCCTTGTTGCGTGCGGCAATGCCGTTTACATCGCGACAACACTGGTGAAATGTGGACATCCTTGTGCAGGCGTGGCATATAAGGAAAGACTGGGCTGTTGCGTTCCCCGCAGCCTGGAACCCCGGTCGCAGGAGGGAACGCCATGCGCCTGTCGCTTCGCGCCAAATTTTTCACGCCAGTCCTTCTCCTTGTTGTCATCGGCATGGCCGCTCTGGTCCTGGTCAATGATCGCACCGTCAAATCGGCCTTCACCGAGGTCGAGGCCCAGACCATGGCCCTGCTTGACCAGTCCCTGGCCAAGGATGTGGCCGGCTCGGTGGCCGATAACCTGAAGTTGTTGTCGAGTTTCGCCAAGATGCCGGCCCTGGGCAGGGCCGCCCAGGGCCAGGGCGGCGAGGCGGCCTCCGAGCTGTTGGCCAGTCTGGTCAAGGGCATGGGCGGCGTGGACTACGCCAACGTCTTCGACGTCTCGGGGCAGTGCGTGGCGTCGTCCAACCCGGCCGCCGTGGGCAAGGTCAACGTGGCCGACCGTGACTACTTCGCCGCCGTCATGAACGCGGGCAAGGCCGACGTGGTGTCCAAGGCCCTGGTCAGCCGCACCACGAACAAGGCCGCCGTGGTCTTGGCCCAGCCCGTGCGCGACGCCGCCGGCAAGCTCGTCGGTCTGGTCAACGCCGGCATGGATCTGGAGTCGCTGACCGCCGACCTGGAGGCGATCAAGGTCGGGACCACCGGCTACGCCTTCATCCTGGACGCCCAGGGCATGGTCCTGGCCCACCCGGACAAGGCGCATTTAATGAAGAATGATCTGGCCGGGTCCGAGTCGGGCAAGCGCATCCTGGCCGTGACGCGCAGCGCCGTGCTCGACTATGAAGACGCCTCGGGCCGACATCTGGTGGCCGTGACCCGGGACGCCAGGACCGGCTGGTTCGTGGCCGTGGAAGCGCCGGTGGCCGAGTTCGGGGCCTACGCCGACGCGGCGACACGCCAAAATGCCGTCATCGCGCTCATTGTCACCGTGGCGATCCTGGCGGCCATCCTGGTGCTCTTGCGCGTGGCCGTGCTCGGCAAGCTGCGGCAGTGCGTGGATTTCGCCGCCGCCGTGGCCAAGGGCGACCTGGATCGGCGCATCGCCATTGCTTCGGGCGACGAATTGCAGACCCTGGGCGAGGCCTTAAGCGCCATGGGGGCCAGCATCAAGACCAACCTGGCCGAAGCCCAGGTCAAGAGCCGGGAGGCCGAGGCCCAGGCCGTCCAGGTGGCCAAGGCCCTGGAAGACGTCAAAACCGCCCGAGCCAAGGCGGAAGAAGCCAAGACCCAGGGATTGCTTCTGGCCGCCGGCCGGCTCCAGGGCGTCATGGAGGCCCTGGACGGCGTGGCGGTGGAGCTTTCCCGGGAGATTACCACCGTGGCCGCCTCGGTGGAGGAGCAGGAACGGCGCACGGCCGAGACGGCCACGGCCATGGAAGAGATGAACGCCACCGTGCTTGAGGTGGCCAAAAACGCGGCCGAGGCCTCGACCAAGGCCGAGGCTGCCCGGTCCCAGGCCATGGACGGCCGGGCCGTGGTGGAACGGTCCATCGCCGCCATCGGCCGGGTGGACGCGGCTTCGCGCCAGGTCAAGGCCGGCATGGACGAGCTCGGGGTCAAGGCGCAGGCCATCGGGGCCATCATGAACGTCATTTCCGACATCGCCGACCAGACCAATCTGCTGGCGCTCAATGCCGCCATTGAGGCGGCTCGGGCCGGCGACGCCGGGCGCGGTTTCGCCGTGGTCGCCGACGAGGTCCGCAAGCTGGCTGAAAAGACCATGACCGCCACCAAGGAGGTGGGGGCGTCCATCGGGGCCATCCAGGCCGGCGCCCGGGACAGCATGGCCAAGGTGGACGAGTCGACCGCCGCCGTGGCCCACGCCACGGAACTGGCCGGCGAATCCGAGGCGGCCCTGGCCCGTATCGTGGCCCTGGTGGACGAGACGTCCTCCCAGGTCCAGGGCATCGCCACGGCGGCCGAGGAGCAGTCGGCCACCAGCGAAGAAATCAGCCGGGCCGAGGAGGCGGTCAGCCGCCTGTCCTCGGAGATCGCCCAGGGCATGCGCGAATCGGCCGGAGTGGTGTCGAGCGTGGGCCAGCAGGTGGAAGCCTTGGAGCAGCTGGTGGAGACGTTTCGCAACAACAGCATCGGCGACGACGGCTGAGTCGTCGCGTCGCTGCGCAGCCTTTTAAGCGACAAGGCCCCGCTGCGACGGGGCCTTATTTTTGGAATAATATTCCTAGAATGCCTCGTCGGGCATCAATCCAATTCCCGGGCGGTCCAGACGCAGCGGCCGATGATCTCGAAGTCGTCGGCGTCGGACACAAGCAGCACGTTGGCGTCGGCGTCCGAGGCGATGCCGAGCCGGCCCCCGGCGTCGACGAGGCGCTTGATGTACATCTGGCCATTGTAGCGCAGGTAGTAGACCTTGTTTTTGACGAACTGGCGGCGTCCCTCGTCGATGAGCACCACCGAGCCGTCGGCGATGGTGGGTTCCATGCTGTCGCCGAAAGCCCGGATTACGGTCATGTATTCGGGGTTGCCCTTGGAGCGTATCCAGTCGGTGCGAAAACTCAGGTAGGTCAGGGTGCGGTCGCCGGTTTCGGTGGACCCGCCGCCCATGGAGGCCGTGGCCTCGCGCAGGGGCACTTCGGTGTAGGCCGACTGGCGGTCCTCCCGGACGTGGAGGTCGCGAAGCATGGCTCGTAGCGCCTCGTTGCCGCGCCCCGCCGCCTCGATCCCGCCGTAGGCCGGCTCGCGCACCTGGCAGCGCCGGCTAGCGCCCTCCTCGGCCGGGTAGGCGGCGGCGTCCAGGCGTTGGCGGCCAAAGGCCAGCATGTCTTCGTAGGACAGCCCGAAAAAGGCGGCCAGCCGTCGCCGCAGGGCCGGCTTGGGGGCCTGCTTGCCGGCCAGGATCTTGCTCACGTAGCCCTGGCTGACCCCGGCAAAGGCGGCCAGCTCGCCCTGGTTGGCCTCCTTGGCCGCGACCAATTCCGCCAAGGCCTTCCAGAAAAAAAGATCCTCCTCGGTCCGAAACACGGACTCCGCAGGGGCGGCGGCAGGGCAGGCGTCGCGCATCATGGCCGGATTGTGCCCCAGTCCGGGAGGCAATGTCCATTCCTTTTTTGGAATATTATTCTTGACTAATATTCCTATCAGGAATAATTTTGGTTTCAGGCAAGGCCGCAGTTCCACCCAAAGACCATGGAGACGGTTGCATGCGTGAAGCCGAGTTGGAGGCCACATTGGCGCAAAGCCTGGGAGCCGAGGCTGCCCGGGCCGCCTTGGACGCCCTGATCGCCGCCTGGGGCGGTTGCCGGCTGGACATTCCCAATGGGACGGCGTCCCGCAAACGCCGGCGCGACGCCGAGATCCGGCGACGGCACCGCGACGGCGCGGACCTTTTCGCCCTGCGCGACCAGTACGGACTGTCCGACCGCCATTTGCGGCGCATCCTGTACCCGGTCCCTGCGCCCGGACGCGGCCTGCGGGCGGGGGGAGGGCGTGTCCTGACGACGCCTTCCTGAAATCCTCGGGCGTCATGGGACGCTGCGTCACTTCCCCGCCGTGCCCCGGCCGATCAGGCCGGGGAGGCCGGGAAAAGCCTGCGGGAGCGGTCCCGCCCAGGCCGCCGGCTCCGGGAGCCGGCGGCTTTTTTGCGCCGTGGGGCGAGGCTGCGCGCCGCAGGGCCGGGGCTGCCAATCGCCGACGGCTGCTGTTGCCGGCCGCGGCCGGCCGGTCACAGGATGGGCGAGAACAGGCGGCTTAGCATCACGCCGGTTTTGAAGACAAAGGAGCGGTCGGCGTAGTCGTCGGCCGTGGCCGGCAGGCAATGCTGGAAGTCTTCGCGCAGCATGGCTTCCACGTCGGCGATAAAGCCCTTATGGGCGACGGCCAGGGTCAGCTCGAAATTGAGGCGAAACGAGCGGTTGTCGCAGTTGGCCGTGCCCACGCTGGCCATGACGTCGTCCACCAAAATGACCTTCTGGTGCAAAAATCCGTTCTGGTAGCGGTAGAATTTGACGCCCAGGGTCTCCAGGTCGGCCAGATAGGAAAACGAGGCCAGGTAGACCATGTGGTGGTCGGCCTTGTGGGGCAGCATCACCCGCACGTCCACGCCGCGCAGCACGGCCAGTTGCAAGGCCGAGATGATCTCCCGGTCGGGCACGAAATAGGGCGAGACGATCCACAGGCGTTTCTGGGCGGCGGAAATGGCCTGGAAGAAAAAGAGGTCGCAGGATTCGATGTCGTCGGCCGGACCCGTGGGCAGCACCAGCGCCGGCATGTCGCCGCCCGGGGCCGGGGCCAGCTCCCAGCGCAGGGTCGGGGTCTGCCTGGTGGCCCAGTACCAGTCCTCCAGGAAAGACAGCTGCACCAGGGCCACGGCCGGGCCGTCCAGGCGCACGTGGGTGTCGCGCCAGTGCCCCAGGCGCGGGCTTTTGCCCAGGTATTCGTCGCCGACGTTGTGCCCGCCGACAAAAGCCGCAACACCGTCGGTGACCACGATCTTGCGGTGGTTGCGGAAATTGAGCTGGAGCCGGTTGCGCCAGCCCAGAGTGGTGTTGAAAGGCGAGGCCTGCACCCCGGCCGTCTTGAGTTCGTCCAGGTAGGCGGCGCTTAAGGAATGGCTGCCGATCTCGTCATAGAGGAGATAGACGGCCAGACCGGCCCGGGCCTTGGCGATGAGCCGTTTTTGCAGCGCTCGGCCGATGTCGTCGTCGCGGATGATGAAAAACTGCACCAGGACATAGTGCTCGGCCGCGTCGATGGCGGCGAAAATGGCCTCGAAGGTGGCTTGCCCGTCGATGAGCAGCTTCACGTGGTTGCCGGCGGTAAAGGGCAGCTCGGCCAGGCGCTCCAGCACCGGGAAAAGCCCGGGCAGGCCCGGGGCGTGGGGGTCGGGGAAGGCCTGGACGGCGTGGAGCTTGGGGGCCATGGCGTCCACGGCCCGGTCGCCGGCCCGGCGCGAGGCGACGTACCCCTGGAAGCGGTTGCGCCCGAAAATCCAGTAAAGCGGCACGGCCAGATACGGGAAAGTGATCATGGCCATGACCCAGGCCATGGCCCCCTGGGACGAGCGGGCCGTGAAAAGCGCCCGGGCAGCGGACGCCGCGCCGATCAAGTGGCAGCATAAGAGGATGAGAAACAGCACCAGACCTCCCCGGCCGGCGGTCCTTGGGGAACACGTTTTCGCGTCCCGGGCTTGACCGGCCTTTGCCTCTTTCTATACGCAGCCAAGAGTCCCGGCAAGAAAGGCCGGCATCCCCACAGCCCAAATGGAGAACTCCATGTCCGAACATGCCTTCGACGTGTCCCTTGAAGCCCCGGTTTTCGCCGAAGAAGCCAAGGTTGGGCGCGTGGCCAACGTCGTGGTCGATCCCTCCCACGGCCGGGCCACGTTTCTCGTGGTGCGCGAAGACGCCCTGCCCAACACCCTGCGCCTGGTGTCGGAGAAATTCATCGCCGCCTCCGGCCCGGACGGCGTGCGCCTGTCCTGCCCCCCGGCCAAGTTCGCGGCTATGCGGGAATACGTGCTGACCGAGTACTATTCGCCCGAATACTTCCTGCACATGGCCGAAAAAGAGCACTGCAAGCTGCCCATGGTCCCGTCGAGCTGGACCGTGGAACGCCCGGCCACCCCGGCCGGTTCCGTGCCCCTGGTCGGCCACGAGGCCGTTGCGGCCACTGACGGCAAGGTCGGCAAACTCGACGCCGTGCACCTCGAAGCCCACACCGGCCGCGTCATTTACCTCATCTTGCGCCAGGGACATCTCTGGGGCGCGCGCGAAGTGGCCATCCCGGCCGGACTGGTGGCCGGCTACGAAGACGGCGTCATCAAACTGTCCGTGGACAAGGCGGCCATCGCCGCGTTGCCGACGCTGTAGTGGGGGAAAGAAGAAGACAAAGAGGAAAAGGCCTCCGGCGGCTGGGGGCCTGAGGCCCCCAGACCCCCCGAAAGGGGAAAAGTTTGAAGGGGGGCGAGGCGTCTTGGCACGCTGGCTGGCCGGTCCTTGGGCTCAAGAAAGCCGGCCCGCTCCCGGAATCGGGGGCGGGCCGGCTTTTTTTGCTGATTGGGCTTGCCGGCATCCGTCGCCGCGCGTCTCCCTACTGCCGGGTCTTCTTGCCGGCCGGGGCCGCAGGCGCGTCGGTCTGGGTGGCGAAAAAACCGCTGCTGTAGGCCATGGCCTCGCTGGCGCAGACCTTGACGGCGTCGAGCTCCAGCCCAAGCTTTCGGGTCAGGTCGGCCAGGCGCGGCCAGTCTGCGTCCTCGATGCACTCGGCCAGATCGAGCAGGGGCTGGTATTCGTTCTGGGCGTCGCGGCGCAGGGCCGACTTGAGCTTTTCATCAAGCGGCAGATGCTCGGCCACCTGCCGCATGGGCAGGCCCAGGATGGCGTCGAGCAGGGAGAAAAGCCCGAGCAAAAACAGCGTCCCCGGATTGAAGTCCCAGAAATCGTAGCGCGTGGTCACCAGCTCCAGGAGCCTGGCCCGCTGCAAGGACAGTTCGGCCAGTTCGCGCGGCATGTCCCCGCCCTGGGCCATGTCGGCCAAAAGCACCGCCCGCAGCCAGTTGCGGATCTTGATGCTGCCCAGGATCATGATGGCTTGCTTGATGGACTGGATCTTTTGCGGCAGGCCGAAGGCGGCGCTGTTGAGGTAGGACAGCAGCCGAAAGCTCACGGACACGTCGGCGGAAATGGCCTCGGCCAGGGCGTCCACATCCGGGTCCTCGGATTCGATGAGCCGCAAAAGCTGGAAGCGGCTCATCTGGTGGGAGGTGAGCTTGCGCTCGGCCACCAGCTCCGGTTCCTTGAAAAAGCGCCCCTGGAACACGGCGAACCCGGCGGCCTTGAGTTTTTCGAAGGTGTCGAGGCTGCCCACCCGAGAGGCCCACAGCAGGGCCTTGCCGCCCTTATTGCGGGCGGCGATGGAGGCCGGGTCGTCGGCGCCGCCGGCGTCGAAGCACCACACGTCGGCCAGGGCGGCCAGTTCGGCCAGTTCGGCCTGCTCGGGTTGCCCCACGTCCACGGCCAGGCTGTATCCGTCGGCCCGAAGCTTGGCGGCCAGCTCGACGACGTCCTTGGGGCGGGTGGCCTGGCCCACGAATTTCACCACGCCATGGGCCGGCGGCAGGGCATAGGGGGCCTGGGCCAGGAACCCGACTTCGTCAAAGGGCACGGCCACTTTCTTGCCGCGTTCCACAGCGCTTTGCACGCCCATGTAAGAGGTGGAGGCCAGGGAGCCGGCCAGATGCTCCTGGTCGGCGAAACAGGCCAGAGCCGAGCAGGCGTCTGCCCCGCCCTGGATCTCATAGCCCCACAGCTTGCGCTTGACGTCGAACAGGGCCTGCTTGGTGAAGAAAAACGGGCTTGCGCCGGACTGGCCGTTGTCGCTCATGGTCGACCCCGATGCGGTTAGTCGGTTGGAAGGCGGCAAGACTTGGCGAGACTACTGACACACATGCCCCACCCGGGCCGGTTTGACAACGGCTTTTCAGCCCTTTGCCAGTCTGACGGGGCGGCATGTCATTGTTTCGGGGAAGCGGCGCATCGCCAGGCCCGTTACTCCCCGTGCAGCAAGCGGCCTGTTGGAGAGGCGGGTTTCAGGCTGTCTCGACGGGCACGGGCAGGCGGAAGGCGAAGACCGAGCCGCGTCCCAGCTCGCTTTCCACCTCGATGGCCGCGCCGTGGGCGAAAAGCACGGCCCGAACCAAGGAAAGCCCCAGGCCCAGTCCCCGTTCGGAGCGGCTGCGGTCGGCCCGGTAGAGACGGTCGAAAATGCGGGACTGGTCTTCGGCGGCGATGCCCTGGCCGGTGTCGGCCACCCGCACGGCCACAAAGTCGCCTTCGCGGACAGCGGCCACCGTCACCCGGCCGCCGGGGGGGGTGTACTTGACGGCGTTGTCGATGAGGTTAGCCAGCACCTGACGCAGGCGGTTGGGGTCGGCCAGGACCGGCAGGGGGCCGCTGGCGGCCACGGAAAGCTCCACGCCCTTTTCCTCGGCCACGTATTCGTAGAGTTCGACCGCCTCGGCCGCCAGCCGGGCCATGTCGGCCGCCTCCAGGCGCAGGCGCATGGCTCCGGTCTCGGCTTCGGAGATGTCCATGAGCGCCCCGAGCATGGAGACCATGCGCCGGGTTTCCTCGGCGCAGTCGAGCAGGGCTTCGCGCAGCTCGGCCGGATCGTTTTTTAAGGCCACGGCCATTTCCACGGCGGCCAGCGTTCTTGTGGCCGGGGTGCGCAGGTCGTGGGCCACGTTGTCGAGCGCCTCGCGCATGCCGGTAATGAGCGTGCGGATCTTGTCCAGCATGGCGTTAAAAAGCCGGGCCAGCTCGCTTAATTCGTCGCCCGCGCCGACTTCCGGCACCCGGGCGTCCATGCGGCCGGTGTCGATGGCCCGCACCGTGTCGATGAGGTCTTTGAGCGGCGTGAGCACCCGCCGGGCCAGGATAAAGCCGGCGGCCAGCCCCAAAAGCGCCACCGGCAGCATGATGCCGGCGAAAATGACCCGGAATCGGGCGAGCAGATCCTCGCGTTCGCTGGCGTCTTTGCCGATGGCCACCGAGCCGCCGCCGGGAAGCGCCCGGCAGCCGATTTCGACAAGCCCTCCGTCGGGGTTCGGGCCGGGCACAAAGGCCCATTGCACCGATGTTCCCGGGGCCAGGGGCAGAGTTTCGGGCAGGGGGGGGGAGTCCTCGGGGGCCTGACTGAAAAGCATGGCCCCGTCCGGGCCGGTCACCCGCAGCAGGTATTCCTCGACATCGATGTTCTCCCGCTCCAGGCGCAGGAAATCGAGCAGGCCGGTAAGCCCTTTCTTCTGGCTTACCGACACGTATTCCCGCAGCTTCTGGGCCATGGCCACCCGGTCGCCCTCGCGCACGGCGCCCGAAAGCAGGGAATAGGCCAGGATGAACAGCACCAGGGCGCTGCAGATGAAGATGCAGGAGTACAGCGCCGTCAGGCGCAGGGTGGTGGAGCGGAAAAGCGGTCGGCTATTCCTTGAGAACATAGCCGACCCCGCGCAGGGTATGGAGCATCTTCCGGTCGTAGTCCCGGTCGATTTTGTTGCGCAGTCGGCAGACAAGGACGTCGACGAGGTTGGTCTGGGGATCGAAGTGGTAGTCCCAGACGTGCTCCATGATCATGGTCTTGGACAGCACCTTGCCGGGATTGCGCATGAAGTATTCGAGCAGGGCGAATTCCCTGGGCTGGAGCTGCACGGCCGTCTCGCCCCGGGACACCTCCCGGGTGAGCAGGTTCATGGACAGCTCGCCCACGGTCAGCCGCGTGGGTTCGGACGCGCTGGTGGAACGGCGGATCAGCGCCTGGACCCGGGCCAGGAGTTCGGCAAAGGAGAAGGGCTTGGACAGGTAGTCGTCGCCGCCGGTTTCCAGGCCCCGCACCCGGTCCTCCACCGACCGCTTGGCCGAGAGGATGATGATGGGCGTCATGATCTTGCGTCGGCGCAATTCTTCAATGACCTGCAACCCGTCCAGGCCGGGCAGCATGACGTCGATGATGGCCACGCAGTAGGGCTCTGTGGCGGCCAGATGCAGTCCGTCGGGGCCGCTTGCCGCGTGGTCCACGGCAAACCCGCTCTGGCGCAGGCCTCCCAAAATGAAGGAGGCGATTTTCTCATCGTCCTCGACGAGGAGGATTCGCATGACAGGGACGTCCTTTGCTCTAAGGGCGGACTGGGCGAGGCTGTCCGGCCGCCGCTCTGGATGCGTCTGTGTATACATAGAACTCCCCATAATGACCAGCGCCCGCTCCGGCTATGGATTTCACGTGTTTTTCAGATTTGTAATTTGACCGAAAGGCTCGTGTAACAAGTCGAAATCGCGTGATAAAATAATTTCAATCCTGTAATGTACGGGTAAGCGACGGGAAAGGGACGGGGGCCTAGATCGTTCCTATCGACACGGTGGCCCAGGGGCCCGGTCGATTCGGGGGGGGACCCGTGTTGCGGGAATCAGCCCGGTCAATTGGGGGAGCGCCAGTAACCGCCTGCCACTTTTAAAGGAGCCCATACTCATGAAAAAGATCGTCATCTTCACCGTTGTGTCCTGCCTTCTCGCCACCTCCATGGCTTTCGCCGGCACCAAGAAAAAGACCAAGAAGACCACCAAGAGCGACAGCTACTCCGTGGTCGACGTGCTGAAGGCCAAAAAGAAGGCCAAAAAGACCACCACCCCCGCCAACTAATTTCGGCGGTCTTTCAGAGCAGCCATGGATCGGGCCCGGCCCGGCGCATGCGTTGTCGACAAAGCCCCTGCCTCGGCGGGGGCTTTGTTTTTTTGGAGGAAGCGGGGGAGGGAATGCCGAAGAAAGGCGGCAGGTTTGCACGGGTCGCCGCTGTTGCCGGCAACGGCCTGGCCGAAAGCCCGCCTCTTGCCCGTAAGACAAACCGAACGCCTGGACGGTGCGTGTCGGCCGGCTACGCCCCGCAGCCGGCCAGCCGTTTCTTGAAGCCGGCGCAGGACTCGTAGCCCAGGGCCGCATAAAAGGCGTGGGCCTCGCGACGGGCCGGACCGGACACCAGCAGGGCGTAGGAGCAGTCCCGTTCGCGCCCCCAGGCTTCCAGGGCGTCCATGAGCAGCCGGCCGACGCCAAGCAAGCGCCAGATCGGGGCCACCACCACGTTTTCCACCACCAGAAACGGCCGGCAGGCCCCCACGATGTCCGGACACAGGAAGCCGCAGGCCGCGCCGGCAAGCCGGCCGTCCTGGCGCGCCCCCAGCACCCGGGCGTCCGGGTTGGCGGCCAGGGCGGCATGGGCCGCGCCCAGACGGGCCGGCGGCGTGGCCAGGCCGGTGAGTTCCCGCAGGAGCCCGGCCAATTGCGGCAGATCGTCCGCAGTAATGTCGGCGACGTACATGGCGGCCCTCCGTGGCCGAAAAAAAGGGGAGCGGCCGGCGCTCCCCTTATTGGCAATCAGCGGCCCGTGCCGCGTGTCGCGTTCCTGTTCGCGCCGCCCCCCTTAACCCCTTTCTTCAGGTGGGGGGTCCGGGGGCCTCAGGCC
>JAEZEM010000347.1 GCA_023417745.1 Pseudomonadota bacterium | reverse complement strand
TACGGGTTATTATTGCACCCAACAGGATCATGGAATTTCCCGAACGCGACACGAGAAGCATGGCCGCCAAGCCGCTGGCCCGCCCGCCCATCCATACCATCGGGCATGGCGGTCTGGAGCGGGTCGTCTTTTTAAGCCTGCTGGCCCGTCAGGGCGTCAACATGGTCATTGACGTGCGCAGTGCCCCGACCTCGCGCTACATGCCCCATTTTTCCAGAGAACTCCTGGAGCCGTCGCTTGGGCTCTGGGGCGTGTCCTACGTCTACATGGGCCGGGAACTCGGCGGCTGGCCGACCGGCACGCCCATCGAGGCGGCGGTGTCCTTCGTGCGCGGCATCGAGCGGATCATGCAATACTGGCGGCAGGCCTGGCGCTTGACCCTGCTGTGCGCCGAGGAAGACCCCAGGCGCTGCTGTCGGGCCGGACGCATCGCCCCGGAACTTCTCGCCCGGGGCGCGCGCGTGATCCACATTCGGGGCGACGGCCGCCTGGAGCCGCATACGCCGGCCTGGAACGATTTTGCCCTGGCCTGTCCCCTGCACGACAGGGATTGCCAATAACCATCGGGTCAGCGCCCTGACGCCGGCCAAAGCGCAAGGAGAAAAAACGTGTCCCAGGAGTGGGTGACGGTATCGAGTTTCGCGGCGCCGCCGCAGCCCGAGGAAGGTTTTGAAGCCATTGTGGCGGCCGACATGGCCCGCTGGCACGAAGAGGCCCAAAGCGCCGGCCTTGATCCCAAGGTCCATGTGCGCCTGTCGCGCCAGGACGACGAAGTGGCGGTGGAAATAAGCCCCGAACTCGACGCCGCCTTCACGCCGGTGCAGACCTTGTGGCGGGCGGAATAGGCCGGCCAGTCAGCCGGTCAGTCAAACAGGCGGTGCTCAAGGCCGACAACTGACGCCCGCCCTGCTTGGGCGGCCGGATCAAGATAGGTCAGCCAATGCTTCCGGCCGCCCGGGAACAGCCGCCCAAGCGGAAAAAAAGTCAGTCGAGGATGCGGTGCACCCGGCCGACTTGCCCGTCGGTCAGCCGCACCTTGATGCCCCGGGTGTGAACCGGGGCCTTGGTGAGCAGGTCGCGCACCACGCCTTCGGTCAGGGTCCCGGTGCGCTGATCCTTCTTGAGCACGATGGCCACGCGCTGCCCGGGCCGGATGTTCTCGCGGCGGGTGGGATCGCTCACAACCCCTCCACCGGCACGAAGCGCAGGAACTTGCGCGGCTTTTCATAGCCCTCGGCCATGGGCGAAATGGGTTCCATGCGCCAGCGCGGAGCCAGAAAGTCACGCACGTAGTCGAGCAGCAGGAAATCGCCGCCGCGAATGTAGCGTTCGGGATAGAGCCGGCCCAGGGCCTCGGGCGTGGTCCCCAGCTCCTTGCGAATCCAGTAGATTTTTTGCACCGAGACGATGAGTTCCCGGTCCGAGAGCTTTTCCAGGAAGGCCAGGGCCGGAGCCACCCGGTTTTCCACGATAAATGTCTTGCCGATAAATTCCACCAGCATGGCGATGTCGAACTTGCGGCCGAGCAGCGAACAGGCCGGGTCGTCGATGTCGTGGCAGGCAAACCCCACGCCGTCGAGGCTGAAATGCCGTTGCAGCAGCCGGCAACCTTCCAGGACCTTGGGTTCGCGGTCCACGCCGGTCACGGCCGCCGCGCCTTGCCGTCTGGCCTGGAAGGTAAAAAAGCCGAAGTTGCAGCCGAGATCGACCACGGAGCGACCGGCAAAGTCGATGCGGCTGAAGTCGTCAAGAATGTCCTGGTCGATGCATTCCTTGCCCGGCACGAGAACGGAGAAATCCGCGTCATAGACCGTGCGGTAACGATGCTGTGGCTCAATGGCCTGGGCCAGGGACAAAAATTGGGCAAGGGGCATGGCGTCTCCGAATAAAATGGATTGACTATTTTGCCAGATGCCGGAGCAATGATCAATCTGAAAGCGCTTGCAGGGCCGCAACCACCTGTCCGGCCCGGGCCGGCCCCAGCCCGGTACGCTCCCGAACGGTTTCCACCGAGGCCGCCCGCATGGCCGCCGTGGAGCCAAAGGCCTCCCACAACAGCCGCGCCGTCTTGGGGCCGATGCCCGGCAAGGACAGCAGATCGCTTCGAAGGCCCGTCTTCTTGCGGGCCAGCCGTTGCCGGCCAATGGAATAGTCGTGCACCGTGTCGCGCACCCGTTGCAGGAAAAGCAGCTCCGGCGAACCCGGCCGCAGCCCCAACGGATTCTTGCGGCCCGGCACGAAAATGACGTCCTCCATTTCGTTCTGGGAGCGCCGGTCGCCCTTGGCGATGGAAGCCAGGGCAAAGGCCCCGCCCACGCCGGCTTGGCCAAGGGTGCGCTCGACGGCGGCGAGTTGCCCCTTGCCGCCGTCAATCAGCAGCAGATCCGGCCAGGGCGGCCCGGCCGCGGCCCGTTTGGCGGCAAAGGCGGCCAAAGCCAGATAGTCGTCGGACGAGCCCTCGGCCTCGGGAAAGCCGTAGCTGCGGTAGTCGCTTTTTTTGGGCGCGCCTTCCTCGAAGACGACCAGCCCCACGCGCACGCCCTTGCCGCCCAGGTGCGACACGTCCACGGCCTCGATGCGGGAAAGGCGCGGCAGGCCAAAAACCTTGGCCAGGGCCGGCAGCAGGTCGCGTTCGGCCGCCTTGGTCGCTTCCTCGACGGCCCGGGCGGCGTTGGCTTCGGCCATGGCCAGAAGCTTGCGCTCCTCGCGGCCGCGCGGCGGCCCCAGGCGAAGCGCCCCGCCCCGGCGTTCCTCCAGGATTTCGGCCAGGGCCTGGCTGTCGGCCACGGCTTCCCCGGCCTCGTCGGCGCTGGTTGTCACGGTCAGACTCTCGGTCAGGTCCGCGCCTTTGTCCTGCCGGCCGTCGGCCACGAGAATCGCCGCCAGGACGCCCGTGTCGGCCTCGACCGCGCGCGCTTCGGCACGAGCGACGGCCGAGGACTCCGACGACGCCTGGCCGTCGGCCGCAGCGGGGCCGATCCTTTCCTCTCCATCCAAAGCCGTCTCGGCCGTCACGGCCAGCGCTCCGCTCCCGGCGGTTTCAGCGGCCGTCAAGACCTCGGGCACGACGATGCGCGGCGGAATGAAACTCTCGGGCCGATAGAACTGCAGCATGGCCGTGACGGCCGCGCCCCGGGCCTCGTCGGCCGTCACCCCCGGGAAAAAGAACGTCTTGCGGTCGAGCAGCCGGCCCTGGCGCACGAACAGCACGCAAAGCCCGACCCCGGTCGCCACGGCGGCCAGTCCCACCACGTCGATGTCGATCAGACGGGTCAAGACCGTGGCTTGCCCTTCCACGGTTTTTTTCATGGCGCGCAAGAGATCGCGCAGCCCGGCCGCCTTTTCAAAGGCCAACGCCTCGGCCGCCTGCTCCATCTCGTGTTCGACGGCGCGCAGCACCTCGGCCGAGCGGCCGGTCAGAAAAGCCTCCACCCGGCGCTCCAGGGCGGCATATTCCCCGGGGTCCACGGCCAACACGCACGGGGCCAGACACTGGCCGATGGAATGATACAGGCAGGGCCGCACCCGGTTGGCCATGGCCCGGTCGCCGCATTTGCGAAGCGGAAAGGCCCGGCCAAGCTCCTTCCAAGTGGCCCGGGCGGCGGCGGCCGAGGTAAAAGGCCCGAAATAGGCCGCGCCGTCGCGCTCCACCCGGCGGGTAAAGGCCAGCCGAGGGAACGGCGAGCGCTTGTCGAGCTTGAACAAAATGTAGTTCTTGTCGTCCTTAAGAACGATGTTGTAGCGCGGGCGGTGCTTTTTGATCAGACTCGATTCGAGGAGCAGGGCCTCTTTTTCCGAGGCGGTCAAGAGCACGTCCACGCCCTCGACCTTGGCCACCAGGGCGGCGGTCTTGACGGTCAGCCCGGCGTCGTTTCGAAAGTAGGAGGAAAGGCGGGAGCGCAGGTTTTTCGCCTTGCCGACGTAGAGAATTTTGCCGCGCGGTCCCTTCATCAGGTAAACGCCCGGAGACATGGGGAAATTTTTTGGTTCAAAGGTGAACATGCCGGTCCATGGTAGCCTGCCGGCCCCAGCTCCTCAAGCCCTTTGGCGTCAAGTTGTCGCCTGCCTGCTAAGGCTCCCTTGCTCTTGGACAAAGACGCGTGTAAGCACGTCGGACATGGACACGACGCGCCCCGGACGGGTTTCGGTCATCGGCTCGGGTCAGTGCGACGCCGCCCAGTACGAGACGGCTCGGCGGGTGGGCGAGCTTGCGGCCAGGGCCGGGTACGAAATTGTCTGCGGCGGCCTGGGCGGGGTGATGACCGCCGTTTGCCAAGGGGCCAGGGAAGCCGGCGGACGCACCATCGGCATCCTGCCGGGCGACGACGTCCGAGCAGCCAACCCGTATGTGGATGTGCCGGTGGCCACGGGCCTGGGCATCGCCCGCAACGTGCTGGTGGTCAAAAACGGCGACGCCGTCATTGCCGTGGCCGGTGGAGCCGGCACCCTGTCCGAGATCGGCGTGGCGCTCAAGCTGGCCCGACCGGTGGCGGCCCTGGGACACTTCGGCGGCATCGAAGGGGTGCGCGCCGTGTCGAATCCCGAGGAAGCCCTGGTGTTCGTGGCCTCCCATCTCATAAGAAATACGGATCGCGCGGAGTCGTCTTGATGGAAGTGTTGTGGGCGCCCTGGCGCATGGAGTATATCCTTGGACCCAAACCTGACGGCTGCGTGTTCTGCCTGCCCGAGGAAACCGATGGCGACCGGGATCGCCTGGTTTTGGCCCGGGGGCGGCACGGCTTCGTCATCATGAACAAATTTCCCTACAATTCCGGCCACCTCATGGTCACGCCCTTTCGCCACGTCAGCTGCATCACCCAGCTCACCGACGAAGAAAACGTGGAACTGAACCGGGGCATCGTCTTTTGCACGCGGGTCATCAGCGACTGCATGCGGCCCCAGGGCGTGAACATCGGGCTCAACCTCGGCGAGGCCGCCGGCTCGGGCATCGCCGCCCATATCCATTACCAGCTCGTGCCCCGCTGGAACGGCGATTCCTCGTTTATGGCCGTTTTCAGCGAAACCCGGGTCATGCCGGAATTGCTGCTGTCCACCTACGATCGGCTCAAACCGTTTTTTTCGGGTTACCACGCAACCGTCACGTCGTGACAAGGAGGCCTCGATGCGCGTGATCAAAGTGCTTTTCCTGCTGGTTTTCTTCTTCGTCTGCATGCTTTTCTTCGTGCAGAACACCGCCATCCTCGAAACCGCCCTGCTGCTCAAGCTCGGCGCCTTCGGCTACCAGGTCCAGACCCCCGGCGTGCCCTTCTACGTCGTGCTGCTCTTAAGCTTCGTGGCCGGCGGCCTGTTCGCCACCCTCTACTTCCTGGCCGAGAAGGTCCGTTTGGCCTCGGGCATGCGTAGCCTGCAAAACAAGGTCAACGCCCTGGAAAAGCAGATGGCCCAGCAGAAGAAGTCCACCGTGGCCACGCCGCCGAGCTTTGCCGCCGTTGCCCCGGCTCCGGCCGCTGTTCCGGCCCCGACCGGCGAACCTCAAAAGGCCGAAGCCTAGCCCGGAGCGCCCTTGCCTGCCGTGGGGGATTTCAAGATGACCCCCATGCTCGAACAGTATCTGCGCGCCAAGGCCGAGTACCCGGACGCGCTGCTGTTCTACCGCATGGGGGATTTCTACGAATTGTTTTTCGAGGACGCGATAACTGCGGCCCGCGAACTGCAAATCACCCTCACCACGCGCAATCCCGGAGCGGATTCGCCCATCCCGATGTGCGGCGTGCCGCATCACGCCGCCGAGGGGTATCTGACCGAACTGCTCGAACGGGGTTTCTCGGTCGCCGTGTGCGACCAGATCGAGGACCCGCGGCAGGCAAAGGGCCTCGTCAAACGAGCCGTCACCCGGGTGCTCACCCCGGGCACGGCCGTGGAAGACGGCAACCTGCGGGCCAAGGAACACAACTTCCTGGCCGCTCTTTATTACGATGCCGACGAACGAGCCGGCGGCTTGGCCTGGGTCGACTGCTCCACCGGCGAATGGTCGGGCCTGCATTCCCGCGACGCCGCCCGCCTGTGGCAGTGGATGGTGAAGATCGGCCCTCGCGAACTGCTCCTGCCCGAAGGCGTCACCCCTCCCCGCGACATCCCCCTGGCCGGCGTCCACGTCACCACCGTGCCGCCACGGCCCCATTTTGATTTCGCCGCCGGCCGCGACAAGGTGCTGTCCGCCCAGTCCGTGGCCGATCTGGCCGCCCTGGACTGCACCGACAAGCCCCAGCTCGTGCGGGCCATGGGCGCGCTTTTGACCTATCTAAGCGCCACCTACATGCGCGAGCTTGGCCATCTGGGGCCGTTTAAGCCGGTCAACCTCGGCCGGCACATGCTCTTGGACGAGGTCACCGAGCGCAATCTGGAAATTTTCCGCCGCCTGGACGGCCGCAAGGGCCGGGGCACGCTGTGGCATGTGCTGGACCGCACCCAGACGCCCATGGGCGGGCGGCTGCTCGAAACCATGCTGCGCCAGCCCTGGCTCGACCTCGGCCCCATCCACGAGACCCAGGAAGCCGTGGCCCTTTTCGTCGAGGACGAGAGCCTTCGCCGCCTGGTCCGGGAAGACCTGGCCGGGGTCTACGACCTGGAACGGCTTATCACCCGCATTTTCCTTGGCCGGGCCGTGCCGCGCGATTTTACCGCCCTGCGCCAGTCCCTGGCCGCCCTGCCCGGCCTGCGCCAGCGCCTGTCCGGGGCCGCCTCGGCCAAGGCCGCCAGCGCCCTGCTGTCGGGCTGGGACGACCTCGACGACCTTTTCGAGCTCCTGTCCCGGGCCCTGGTCGATTCACCGCCGGTGCTCGTCACCGAAGGCGGACTGTTCCGAGCCGGCTACCATCCCGAACTGGACGAACTGCTCGATCTGGCCGAGCACGGCGAGCAAAAGCTCCAGGAACTGCTGGCCGGCGAACAGCAAGCCGGCAATCTGCCCAAGCTCAAGCTCGGCTTCAACCGAGTCTTTGGCTACTATTTCGAGTTGTCCAAGTCCGCCGGCTACGCCCCGGCCCATTTCGAGCGCCGCCAGACCCTGGCCAACTGCGAGCGCTACGTCACCCCGGCGCTCAAAGAACTCGAAGACAAGCTGCTGGCCTCCGGCGAAAAGCGCAAAACGCTGGAATACAATCTTTTCCGGGAACTTCGTGACCACGTGGCCGGACTGCGTGAGCGGGTCATGGAAACCGCCGCCCGGGTGGCCCGCCTGGATGTCTGGCAGGGGCTGGCTGAGGCCGCCGTGGCCGGCGACTGGAGCCGGCCCGAACTCCACGCCGGACAGGCCATCACCATCCGGGGCGGCCGCCATCCCGTGGTCGAGGCCGTCACGGGCGTGGGCAACTACATCCCCAACGACGTCAGCCTGGACGAATCGACCCGGATGCTGCTTATCACCGGCCCCAACATGGCCGGCAAATCCACGGTTCTGCGCCAGACCGCGCTTATTGCCATCCTGGCCCAGATCGGCTCCTTCGTGCCGGCGGCCCGGGCCAGCGTGGGGCTGGTGGACCGGGTCTTTTGCCGGGTCGGGGCCTCGGACAACCTGGCCCAGGGCCAGTCCACCTTCATGGTGGAGATGATGGAAACAGCCCGCATCCTGCGCCAGGCCGGCAAGAAGAGCCTGGTCATCCTGGATGAGATCGGGCGCGGCACGGCCACCTTCGACGGTTTGGCCCTGGCCTGGGCCGTGGTCGAGGAACTGTGCGGCCGCGACGACGGCCACGGCGTGCGCACCCTTTTCGCCACCCACTACCACGAGCTGACCGCCCTGGAAGGCCGCATTTCGGGGCTTCGAAACGCCAATATCGCGGTCAAGGAATGGAAGGGCGACATCATTTTCCTGCGCCGGCTGCTGCCCGGCCCGGCCGACCGCAGCTACGGCGTGGAAGTGGCTAAATTGGCCGGCGTGCCGCGAAACGTGGTCAAGCGCGCCCGAGAGATCCTTGGCGAACTGGAAAGCTGCCGCGATCCCGACCAGGCCGCCCGGGGCAGCCGTGAGCGCGGCCAGCCGTCCCTGCCCGGACTTTTCGCCGTGCAACAGCCGCAAGCCGCCGTCGACGAAGCCGAGGCCCGGCCCGACCTGTCCGCCCTGCTTCTTGACGAACTGTCGCGCCTCGAACTAGACCGGATGACGCCGCTTGAAGCCCTGACGCTGCTTTGCGATTGGAAAGGGCGATTTGGCGGCAACGCTCGCTAAGGAGACCAGCCCATGCATCATTTCGAGTACCGCGGCGGCGAGCTGTACGCCGAGGACGTTCCGGTTTCGACCCTTGTCGCCGCCTACGGCACGCCGCTGTACGTCTACAGCGCCGCCACCCTGCGCCGGCATTTCACGGCTTTTGACTCGGCCTTTGCCGCCCTGCCGCACCTCACCTGCTATTCCGTCAAGGCCAACTCCAATCTGTCGGTCTTAAAAACCCTGGCCGCCATGGGCGCGGGCATGGACATCGTCTCGGGCGGCGAGCTCTATCGGGCCTTGGCCGCCGGCGTCGATCCCCAAAAGATCGTTTACTCGGGCGTGGGCAAGCGGGCCAGCGAGATCGAGGAAGCGCTTACAGCCGGCATCCTCATGTTCAACGTGGAGTCCACGGGCGAACTGGAGCGCTTAAGCGCCATTGCCTCGCGCCTGGGCAAGACGGCCCAAGTGAGCCTTCGCATCAACCCCAACGTGGACCCCAAGACCCATCCCTACATTTCCACGGGCCTGAAGAAAAACAAGTTCGGCCTGGACATCGACCACTCCCTGGCCGCCTACGCCAGGGCCATGGAGTTGCCCGGGGTCACGCCCGTGGGCATCGACTGCCACATCGGCTCCCAGCTCACCACCATCGCGCCGTTTTTGGAAGCCCTGGACAAAATCCTGACCTTCCGCGACAAGCTCACGGCCATGGGCATCGAGACCCGCTACCTTGACCTCGGCGGCGGTCTTGGCATCCAGTACAACGAGGAAGAGCCGCCGCATCCCAGCGAATTCGGCCAGGCCCTGACCAAGGCCCTGGGCGATCTGCCCATCACGCTCATCCTCGAACCCGGCCGGGTCATCGTCGGCAACGCCGGCATCCTGGTCACCGAGGCGGTCTACACCAAAAAGACCCCGAGCAAGGACTTCATCATCGTGGACGCGGCCATGAACGACCTCATCCGGCCCTCACTCTACGACTCCTACCATGCCATCCGCGAAGTGCGCCCGGCCGGCCGGCCGGACCTCAATGTCGACGTGGTCGGCCCCATCTGCGAATCCGGCGACTTCCTGGCCCGGGACCGGACCCTGCCGGCCGTGGCCCCGGGCGAACATTTGGCCGTGTTCTCGGCCGGCGCCTACGGCTTCACCATGTCCTCCAACTACAACTCCCGGCCCCGGGCGGCCGAGATCCTGGTCGACGGCGACGAAGTCATCGTGGCCCGCCGCCGCGAGAGCTATGACGATTTGATCGCCCTGGAACGCTAGGGCCTCTCGGGCATGGCGCCCGGCTCGCCATCGCGCGAGCCGGGCGCCTGCCTTTCGTACGGCGACCGTCCCCGGATGGCCGCCGCTTCCCTTGACCGGATTCGTCACGCCGCTTATTTTTGTTGATCAGGGCAACTCTGCCCGAAAGCGACCGCACATCCGGAGGCGCATTCCGTGAATCCCGTGCTGCCCGCCCTACTCGCCATGCAGATCGTCTTTTGCGGCGACAGCATTACCAAGGGCTGGGAAATCTATAACCTTTTTGAAGAACCGCAAAAGGTCTTCATCAGCGGAGTGGAGTCCTCCACCAGCGCCGACTTGCTGCGCCGCATCGAGCCCATCGCCCAAAAGCGGCCGGGAAAAGTCTTCCTTATGGTCGGCATCAACGAGATCGCCGCCCCGGACCGGATCATCGACAACTACGACAAGATCATCAATAAGATTCAACACCTCTCGCCCTACACGCACATCTATGTGCAAAGCATCCTGCCTACCCGGGCCCAGAATATCGACAACGCCGTCATCGTCTCCACCAACGAACGCTTAAAGGCCCTTTGCGACCGCAAGAACGCCTTTGTGCGGTATCTCGACCTCTATGACGCTTTCCTGGCCGACGACGGCAAGCTCGGCCCCAATTTCACCGAAGACGGCATTCATCTGACCAAGAACGCCTACTCCCTCTGGAAAAAACGCATCGCCAGCCAGATGTGATCCAAGGCCTCGGCCTGCCTCACGAACATCCGCCACCCTCTGGAAAAGCGCATCGCCAGCCCGATGCGACGGGAGCGCCCTTCATGACCGCCAAACCGCCCTACGTCATCGCCGGCAAGGAAACCATCCTGGAGACCGACCAAGCCCGGGTGACGCTCATGGCCCTGGCCCCGGGGCAGGCCATCCCGCTCCATCGTCACAGCCAAGTCACGGACACGACCTTTTGCCTGGAAGGCCAAGCCGCCGTCCGCTTCCCGGATACGGGAGAGAGCGTGGCGCTCAGCGTTGGCCAACACGCCAGCGTCACCCCGGGACGGCTCCATGAGGTGGCCAACGTCGGGGACGGCGTCTGCCGGCTGCTGCTGGTCCAGGGACCGGGGCAGTACGATTTTCTGCCCGCCTAACCCTCGTATCCACGCCGCAACCGGAAATTCTCGCGACCGTCATGACAGTTCGTCCAATAGTGGTTATGGGAGAAGTTGGTTCCGCTGAAAACGACCCGTAAAGGAGCGCACCATGGGCGAGAAAACCGACCTCTTCCACTGCGATGAAAAAATGCTGACCTACGACGCCGCCGTCGTGCTGGAAAAAATCGTCGCCGGCCTCAAGCAGGGCAAACTGGCCGCCAACGGCGAGAACGGACCGGTCTGCGTGGACCTGCCGCGCCTGGGCGAGCTGGAAATCAGCTTCAAGGAGAAAGCCAAGTCCGGCAAGTCCAAGAAAAAACTCTCCATTGAGTTGACCTGGAAAGACGGCGACGCGCCTGTGGGCCTTGACGGCTAGACGCCTCGTCCTCGTGAGCGCATAGGGCGTCTCCTCGCCAATAGTCTAAAAACATTGGTTTTTCT
This sequence comes from Pseudomonadota bacterium, assembly GCA_023417745.1. GTDB lineage: Bacteria > Desulfobacterota > Desulfovibrionia > Desulfovibrionales > Desulfovibrionaceae > Solidesulfovibrio. Next base: position 9,347 of record JAEZEM010000347.1, on the reverse strand, counting down.
TAACAAGTACTGGTGTATCGTTAAGGGCTGAGGCACGAAACAACGCCGCACCCAGAAAACAGGCAAGCCCGGGCCGGACGCTCTCGCGTCTGGCCCGGGCTTTTTCAGGAACACGCCGGCCGCAGCCGGTCCGGGTCAGGACAGCACCGAGACGATGCGTGGCGACACCTCGCGCACCGAGGCCGTGCCGGTCAGGAGCATGGCCGCGACCAGTTCGGCCCGCATTTTACCCAGCAGCATGGCCACGCCCTCGGCCCCGCCGCCGAACGCGCCGATGACCAGAGGACGGCCCACCAGCACGGCGTCGGCCCCCAGGGCCAGGTACTTGAGCACGTCGGCCCCGGTGCGCACGCCGCCGTCGACCAGGATAATCCCTTGGCCCTTGACGGCCCGGGCAATGGCCGGCAGCACCTCGGCCGCGCCAGGAGTATGGTCGAGCACCCGGCCGCCGTGGTTGGAGACCACGATGGCGGCCGCCCCGGCGGCAAAAGCGATCTCGGCCTCGTCCGGGGTCATGACCCCTTTGACGATGAAGGGCGTTGTCGTGGCCCCGACCAGTTCCCGCAGTTCGTCCGGGGTCTTGGGCGAGACCGGCTGACCTTTGAGGGCCATGACGGCCAGTCCCGCGCCGTCCACGTCCACGCCCACGGCCGCCGCGCCGGCCTCGGCCGAGCGTTTAAGCAGCTCAATGACGGCGTCCTGGGCCCGGGGTTTGATAAAGGGGATGCCATGGCCGGCCTTGGCGGCGATGGCGGCCAGGCCGCTGTCGAACATGGCCGGGTCGGCCCCGTCACCACAGCCGCCGATGGTTCCGGCCGCAGCCGCGCCGTCGATGATGCGGCGGATGAATTCGTCCTCGGCCAGCCTGCCGCCCATGTTGTAGAGCACGCCGGTCATGGGCGCAGCCACGATCGGCATGGACAAGGTCTTGCCGAACAGTTCGACCGTGGTGTCGGCTATCTTGACGTTATGCAGGGTACGCATGTTGAGCCGGACCTTGGACAGGGCCTCCAGGTTGACCATAAAAGCCGAGCCCGTGCCCATGCCGCCCATGCCCGGGGCCTCGCCGGCGCAGGCCCGGCCGTTACAGACCGGGCACACCCGGCAATAGCCCTTGAGTTCTTCCTTGGCGGTCTTTCGAAGCGTGGCAATATCCATTACAGCCTCCCGTCATATGGTGATGCCTGGACGGCCGGCCGTGGCCGCCGCCCCAAGCCGTGGTACGCCCGGCCCGGGATGTCGACAAGTCCGCGAGCCTTGCCGGCCAAGCCTTTAAGGAGAAATCCGTCTTTTTTTTCACGTGACTTGCCGATTGCCCCCATGGTAAGCGCCAGCTTCGAATGCCGGCATACGCGCCGCCTTTCCAAAGCCAGATACGAGGAGCCTATGCGGTCAGTCATCGCCTCGGTTGCCCTGGGCCTTATCGCCCTGGTCAGCGCTTGCTCCGGAGGGGACAAGGAATCCTTCCGTAACGTCGATCATGATAAAAACGGCAAGATCTCCTACGAGGAGCTGCTGTTCGTCTTTCCGGACGTGACCCCCGACATGTTCACCAAGGCGGACACCGATTTCGACGGCGGCCTGTCGGAGAGCGAATACGCCGCGTTCAAACAGGACCTGGCCAAAACCGCCGCCAAACCCGTTGATCCCGGGACCGCCCCGTCTCCGGTGCGCCCTGGCGACGGCAAGCAGATGGCCGTGCCGTTTAAGGGTGAGGAAGTCATCGAGATTCCCGCCCCGGTGGCCGAGCCGGTCGCCAAGGCCAAGCCCGAGAAAGGCAAAAAAGAAAAAGACGCCAAGGATGCCAAGGGCAAATCCGAAGGCGGCAAGAAATCCGAGGGCACGACCTATACCGTGCAGCGCGGGGACCACCTCTCCCGCATCGCCCACAAGTTCGGCGTCAGCGTGGAAGACATCACCCGGGCCAACGGCGACATGCATCCCGACACCCTGCGTGACGGGCAGGTGCTCAACATCCCGGCCAAGCCCTAAGCGCCGCCGGCTTTTGCAAAGGACCGCCCATGCGACGGATCGTCTCTTGTTTTATTGCCGCGTCCCTCGTCCTGGCGGCCACGTCTGCCTCGGCCCTGACCCAGGAGGAAATCCTCCAGCGTCGTCTGGAAAAGATGCGCCAGGCTGACAGCACCATCCGCCAGGAGGAGCAGCAGCGCCAGGAGCAGATGCAGGAAGCCACCTCCGGCGTGGAATCCGGTCCGTCGCGCCAGGCGTCCGAAACGTTGTCTATTCCTGATCCGGTGCGTCAGCCCCATCCAGAACCCAAGACCGGGCTTTTCGGGGCCAAACCCCAGCCCGCCACGGGTCAAACGCCGCCGGCTTCCCCACCTGCGGCCCCGGCCTCCAAACCCGGTGCGACAACGCCCGTCGTGCCGGCCATGACCACGCCTGCGCCCCAGCCGGCAGTCGCGCCGGCCCCGCAGCCCATGACCGCGCCGGCTCCCCAGCCCATGGCGAAGCCAGCTCCGAGTCCGGCCGCTCAACCGGCCATGGCCCAGGCTCCGGCCCCGGCCGCCGGCAACCGCGATCCCAAGGCCGCCGCCTCTCTGGCCGCTCTGGCCGCCAAGGCCCAGGCCGCCGGGGACACCAAAACTGCGCTCACCATGCTCGACGAAGCCATTGCCGCCGATCCCCAGGACCCGGACCTGCGCAACAATCGGGGCAACCTCTTAAGCAACTCCGGCAAGCCCCGCGAAGCCCTGCCCGATTACGACAAAGCCATCGCGGCCAAGACCTCCGATTCCTCCTACTTCACCAACCGGGGTCTGGCTCACGAGCGCCTGGGTAACCGGGAACGGGCCTGCACCGACTACAAGAAAGCCTGCGATCTGGGCGACTGCGACTTTTTCAAAAGCTACAAGGCCGAGGGCAACTGCCGCTGACCTGGCAGAATTTACCGTACCGGCCCGAATAAGCGAGCGCAGGCCAGGAATCCTTGAACTGGATCGATTTTTGCATGAGCCAGAGCAAACCCCGTGACGCCGCTCCGATCCTCTGGCGTCCGAGGAGGCCTGCCCTGCTTACCCGCGTGCTCATCGTCTGCCCGGATTCCCTGGAACTGGCGTTCCTGACCGGGGCCCTGTCGGGGCATTTCGCTGTGCTCGCCGCCCGCGACACTGACGAAGCGGCGCGCCTGTCAGCCCATTTCGGCCCCTGCCAACTGGCTTACCTGCTCCTTGCCCCCGACGAGGACCCGGCAACGTGGCTCAAGGACCTTGACGGTCTGGCCCCTCGGATCATCACCCTGCTCCATGGCCCCCGCCCGGACACGGCGGACAAAAACCGCCGCCCGCGCGACCAGGAGGGCATCTGTCGTTTGCCCCTTTCCCCCGGGGCGCTGCTGGCCCGCACCTGGCAGGCCTTGGGGCTGCCGCAACCCGGAAATACCCCACGTCGCCCGTCCGGCTCGGTACTGACTCCCGAAGAAGTGGCTTTTCTCATGGGCCGGCCGCTGATCGACGCCCAGGCCGCCGGCGCGTCGCCCTGCGGCTGATCCCCATCCGCGCCCCCTGCTTTACTCCCGGAACCGCAACAGCCGGCTTTACGCCGACGGACTCCCGCCCAGCCAAAACCGCACCAGATCCTCGGGTTCCTCGCGCTCGCGCAGCACGGAAAAACATCCTTGCCGCAACCCCAGCACACGCGGCATTTGCCGGCTGTTGTAGCGCGACCACATGGACAGGGTGTAGGCCCCGACATCCTTGATGACCACGATGTCCCCGGCCGACGCCTCGGGCAACATGGCCCAGCGCACCGGGAAATCCCCGGAAAAACAAAGTGGTCCGGCCAGATGGTGGAGCACGGGTTTTCCTTGTTTCCCCAGGCCGTCCGCAGCCAACAGACGCGTGCGGTGGGGCCAGAAGCGCGGGTTGTAGCATTCACGCACGAACATGTCCGCGCCCAGGTGCATGACCGCCGTGCGGTGGCCGGGCTGGCGCTTGACGTATTCCACCCGGCTTGCGGCCACGGCGCAGGGCGCGGCCAGCATGCGGCCGAATTCCGTGACTAGCCGGCGCTGGTTGCCGTCCAGGCCGGGACAGCGGGCGCGAAGCGCCTCGTAGTAGGCTTGGGGGCTGGGCGGCCGGTCGACGTCGCGGTAGGCGGCAGGCAGGCCGCCGCCGAGGTCGAAGACGGCCACGTGCCCGGGACCGAACCAGGCGTCGAGGTCAGCGGCAAGATCGTAGACCGCGCCCACCCCGGCCACGAGAAGCTCCAGGGGACAGCCCTGGGAACCGATGTGGACATGAAGGCCCGAAAGCCAGGAATAGCGGCCGAAGGCATCGACAATGGCCTCGCGCTGGGCCAGGGGGACGCCGAACTTGGAATAGCGCCCGGCCACGCTGGTGGCCTTGATGCGCCCGGTCCCGGCCTGGGGATTGACCCGCAGCCCGGCCCGGGGAACGAGGTCCATGGCCCGGCCCAGGGCATCCAGGCGGGCGAGTTCGTCCAAATTGTCGGCATTGATGAAAAGCTTGAGCTTAAGGGCCAGGCGCAGTTCTTCCACGGTCTTGGCCGGGGAGTCGAAGACGATGCGCTCGGCGGGAAAGCCGGCGGCCAGGGCCAGATGGATTTCGCCCAGCGATGCCGCCTCGGCCCCCAGGCCGAGCTGGGCCAGCAGGGCCAGCACCGGCGGCAGCGGGCAGGCCTTGACGGCAAAGGCGTGGAGCGTCGCGGCGGGAAATGCGCCTCGCAATGCCTCTACCCCAGCCTCAAGGGCATCCAGGTCGTAGAGCACGACAGCTGTGTCCTGTTCCCGAAACCATCCCTCGGCCAAGGCTCGTCTAATAGCTTCCATGTGTTGTCACTCCTCGCTCACCCCCGATGCCACCCTCTCCCTTCTCCCTTTTGGGGGGTCCGGAGGCCTCAGGCCCCCGGCCGCCGGAGGCATCTTCTCCTCCCCTCTCTGCTACACCCCCAGCAACAACCACCCCGAGACGACCAGCGTCAGCGCGGTGGCCGGGGCGGCGATGCGGGCGTGGTCCCGAAAGCCCATGGAGACGCCTAGCAGCGCGGCCTGGTCGGCCACGATGAGGTTGGCGATGCTGCCGGGCAGCAGCAGGTTGCCGGCCAGGGTGCTGGAGACGGCCAGCAAGGTCGCCTGTTCGGGCGAACCGTGGCCGGGCAAGAGCAGCATGACCGCCGGCACGTTGGAGACGATGTTGGACAGGATCACCGAGGCCGTGAACAGCCAGGCCGGCCGGGCGAGGTCCACGCCGCAGGCGGCCACGCCCCGGTAGAGATCGTCCAGCAGGCCCACGGCGGCCACTTCGCGGTTAACGACAAAAAGCCCGAGGAAAAGGAGCAGGAGCTGCCAGTCGACCAGAGCCAGGGTCTCGCGCGAGGCCATGCGGCGGCTTAACAGCAGCGCCCCGGCGCAGCCCAGGGCCACGTTTTCCCGGGCCATGCCGCCCCAGACGAAAACAACCATGCAGACCGTCAAGGCGGCCAGACCCTTGGCCGATTGCCAGGGCGAATATTCCTCGGCGGGCACGTCCAGGATCACCTTGGGGCCGGCGAACCGACCGCGAAAGCCCCAGACCACGGCGGCGAAGGCGATGGCCAGGCCGGCGACCACGCTCGGCAGGGCGGCCAGCATGTAGCCGCCAAAAGGCAGGCTCGCCACCTGGCCGATGAGCATATTCTGGGGATTGCCGATCAGCGTCGCGGCAGAGCCGATGTTGGCGGCCATGGCCAGACCGATCAGGTACGGCAAAGGGTTGAGGCCTCGGGCCAGGACGGCTTCGACCAGGATGGGGGTCATGGCCAGACAGACGATGTCGTTGGCCAAAAGCGCCGAGAGCGCGGCGGCAGCGGCCATGATTCGAGCCAGGAGGCCGGCCGGACCGGCCGAAGCGGCGATAAGCCTGCGGCTGACGGCGGTGTAGAAGCCGCCCAGGCGCAACTGGGCCGAGATGACCATAAGCCCAAAGAGCAGAGCCAGGGTCGGCACGTCGGCGGCGCCCCAGGCGTCGGCAACGGTCATGGTTCCGGCGGCGATAAGGGCCAAGGCCCCGAGCACGGCCGCGCCGGCCCGGTCCAGGGCCAGGCCGGGCAGGCGACCCAGGATCATGGCGGCATAGACCACAAAAAAGACGATGATGACGACGGCGCGCACGGGGTTGGGCCTACCGGGGTTTTGTCCAAAAGTCCAAAAAAAAGGCGGCCCCCGAAGGAGCCGCCTGAAACAATGTCACACCAGCTACTTGCCGATCAGGTTGGCGTTGGACGGATGCTCGCCAAACCAATGGACATCGCCGGAATCGATGTCGTAGAGCGCGCCCACGACCTTGATCTTGCCGTCGGCCGCCATCTTCTTGAGCAAGGGGCTCTTGGCGTACATGTCGGCGATGGCCTGCCACATGTTGGCCTCGATGGAGCGGCTAATAAGCTCGTTCACGTCGTCCGTGGCGAAGCGGCTTTTCACCGAGGCCACGGCCGGCACGATGGGGGCCACGAGCTTGCCGATGTTTTCGGTGACGTGCTCGCCCTTGACCACGGCCGTGACCGCGCCGCACTTGGTATGGGCCAGGACCACCACCAGAGGCGTGCCCAGGTGCTCGGTCCCGTATTCAATGGTGCCGATCTCGTCGGTATTGGCCACGTTGCCGGCCACGCGGATTACGAACACGTCGCCGATGCCCTGGTCGAACACGGTTTCCACGGGCACGCGGGAATCGGCGCAGGACAGCACCGAGGCAAAGGGATGCTGGCCGCCGGTGGCGGTTTCATGCCGCCGGGCCGCGTCCTGGCGCGGGGTCACGGCCGCGCCGGCCACATAACGGGTGTTGCCTTCCTTGAGGCGGGCCAGCGCCTCATCGGCGGACATGCCCGCCCCGCCGGAAAAGGCCATGGCCGCCCCTGCCATGGAAATGGTGATGACCGCTCCCGCGAACGCCGTAACGAACCGTTTCATACGCTGCTCCTTCCTGCCGGGGTAAAATAGTGAGTCCTTATCTCTAGCAAAGAACGGCGGCCTCGGTCAAAAACATTCCGCGCCCTCTTTACGGACTTGGGGGCGGCCGGCTATCTGTACGCGTAACCGGCGGCGGCAATTGCGAAACGTATGACGGAGCAGGCATGTTGGCATTCACGGTTTTTTCCTGCGGCGCGGCGGTGATGGTGCTGGAGATCGTCGGGGCGCGCATTCTGGCCCCGTTTCTCGGCACGTCCATCGTGGTCTGGACCGGGCTTATCGGCGTGGTCATGGCTGCCCTGGCCCTGGGCTACTGGCAGGGAGGGAAGCTTGCCGACCGCCGGCCGGACCCCAAGGTGTTGGCCCGAATCATCCTCCTGGCTGCGCTTTTGACCGCCGCCACGGCCGCCACCAAGGTCCTACTCCTCGATTTCCTGGTCACCCGGGGGGTGGGGCCGCGCTTTGGCGTCATTGCCGCCACGCTGCTCCTTTTTGCCCCGGCGGCCGGGCTTCTCGGCATGGTTTCGCCCTTTGCCGTTCGCTTAAGCCTCGACCAGACGGCCAATGCCGGCAAAACCGCCGGCCGGCTCTATGCCCTGTCCACTTGCGGCAGCATCGTCGGCACCTTTGCCGCCGGTTTCATCCTGGTGGCTGCCCTCGGCTCCACCACCATTTTGCTGGTCACGGCCGGCTTTCTCGTCATCGTTTCCCTGGCCGCCAGCCGCGCCGAGATCAAGGCCAAGGCAGCCGTCGCCGGGCTGGTCGCCCTGGCCGGGCTGTGGCTCTGCGCCCAGGACGCGCTTTTGGCCGAGGCCGGCATCCACGACGTGGACACGCCTTACGGCCGGGTGCTGGTCTATCAGGGCCTGGACCCGGTCTCGACCCGGCCCATCCGGGTCATGACCACCGGGCCGTCGCGGTTCCAATCGGCCATGTTCCCGGACGCGCCGGGCGAGTTGGCGCTGAGCTACACCCGCTTTTTCACCGTCGGCCTGGATATGGCCCCGGCCAAGGCCAAGGCGCTGGTCATCGGCGGCGGGGCATACAGTTTCCCCCGCCACTTCCTCGACAACCGGCCCGAGGCCTCGGTCACCGTGGTGGAACTCGACCCGGGCGTGACGGCCCTGGCCGAGAAACATTTCGGCCTAACACCCCGGCCGGGGCTGACCATCGTCCACGAGGACGCGCGGATGTTCGTCAACCGCGACGGCGGCCCCTACGATCTTCTCTATCTCGACGCCTTTGGCACGGACTACGCCCCGCCGTTTCATCTGGTGACGGTCGAGGCGGCCCGGCGCTACCAGGCGCTTTTGGCCCCGGACGGCGCGGTCATCGTCAACACCATCGGCCCGGTCTCCGGCGACGGCGGGCGATTTATCGCCTCCCTGGCCGCCACCTTCGCCTCGGTCTTCGCGGATGTGGGTCTCTATCCCCTGGGCAATCCCGAGTCGCCCCAGGCGGCCCAGAACGTGATGCTCGTGGCCCGCAACCGGCCCGGTCCCCTGCCTGCAGGCAACACCGACGAGCTGCGCCGGTTTCTCGACCGGCGGCTGGAAGCGGCCTCCCTGTCCGGGGGCCTCACGTTGACGGACGAATTCGCGCCGGTGGAATGGCTGTGCGCCATGACGCTTGGGGACGACTAACTGCGCTGCGGCAAGTTCAAACATCCCCACAGCACCCAGCTCCCCCTTTACCCCATTGGGGGGTCTGGGGGCCTCAGGCCCCCAGCCGCCGGAGGCATCTTCCCTCTTTACGAGAACAACAACCGCGCCAGATCGCCGAGGTTGTCGGCTTTGGGGCGGCCTTTGCCGCTGTCGGGGCTGATGATGGGGCCGTAGCCCAGGCGTTCGGCCTGTTTGAGGCGGGTATCGTGGGCGGCGGCCGGCCGGATGCGGCCGGACAGGTCGACTTCGCCCCAGAAAACCGCGCCGGCCGGCAGCGGCCGGTCGTAGAAGGAGGATAGGACGGCGGCAGCGATGCCGAGGTCCAGGCCCGGGTCGGCGATTTTGAGGCCGCCGCCGATCTTGGCGTAGATGTCGGTCTGGCCGAGGTTTAAGCGCAGGCGTTTTTCGAGCACGGCCAGGAGCAAGTGGAGCCGGCCGACGTCGAGGCCAAGGGCCGCCCGGCGCGGCATGGAGAGAAAGGATTTGGCGGCCAGGGCCTGGACTTCCACGGCAAAGGGCCGCCGGCCTTCCATGGCCATGACCACGGCCGAGCCGGACACGGCCGGGTCCCGGTCGCCGAGGAAAAACGTCGAAGGATCGGGCACTTCGTTAAGGCCCGCCTCGCGCATCTCCATGACAAGCAGTTCGTCCGTCGGGCCGTAGCGATTCTTGAGCACCCGCAGGATGCGAAAGAGGTGGCGGCGCTCGCCTTCGAGGTAGAGCACCGTGTCGACCATGTGCTCCAGGAGCTTGGG
>JAEZEM010000274.1 GCA_023417745.1 Pseudomonadota bacterium | reverse complement strand
GCCGTGCGGTAGCTCATGTGGGGAAAATCCGGGCTCATCTGGTCCCAGTCCAGGCCCAGGCGGCGCGGCAGGTCCTTGCCCAGGGTGCGGCCCTTGGACGAGGCGGCGGTCATGACGCTTGGCCAGTAGCGGCCGGCCTCGCCCTCTTCCTTCAGGCGCATGATGCGGGCGATGGTGTCGCGTGCCCAGGTGCGCAGCTTTTTCAGGCCCGAGAGTTCGAAAATGAGGAAGCCTTCGTGGCGGATGAATTTGATGCCCAGGCGTTCGACGATGTCGAGGAGTTCCTCGGCGATGTTGCGCCAACCCTCGGCTGTGTTGCGGCTTAAGGGGTCGCCCAGGGGACGCAGCACGCAATACCAGATAAGCCCCGGGTCGTAGGCCAGGGCGGTGTCGGCGTCCAGGCGCTCGAAAGCCACCCGGGCCAGGCCCATGGTCGGCTTGACGGGCTGGAGAGACAGGCCCGGGATCATGGCCACCTGAGACTTCAAATTGGGATGGAGCAGGACCTCCAGGGTTTCGCCCGGCGAGACGTGTTGGCGCGAGAGCTCCACGGACATGGTCAGCGACCGGTCGAACTTGGGACCGACCAGCATGGCCGCCGGCACCACTTCGATGAAAAGCCGCATGGGGTTGACCTTGCCCCATACGAGGATGCGCCCCAGCGCCCGCAACCCCTCTTCGCCGCAAAAAAACCACAAGGCCTGGCCGTAGGTGTCGGCCATGCGCAGGCCGCCGTAGTCTTCAAGCATGGTCGGCACGCCCGGATCAAGCTCGCCGTCCCAGGTCATCCAGACGCAGATGGCGTTGTGCACCATGCGCGTGGTCGGGATTTGCGGCAGCTTCTCCAGCAGATTGGCGATGTAAAACGTGGACAACGGGGCTATTCTCCCTTACTTGCCGCTTATGGACATCTCAAAAACCATCGCCTCGCTCAAAGCCGAGCCGGGCTTCCTGGAAAAGGTCGGCATGGTGCTTGTGCACAACGGCGTGGCCCGGGCCACGTCGCGAAACGGCGCTCCCGTGGGCAAGCTCGAAGTCACGGTGAACCAGGAGCTCGTCGAAGCCATCCGCCGCGAGGGCGAAGCCATGCCCGGCATGTTCCGGGTGCTGGTCACAGCCAAGGCCGGCGTCTTCGTACCCGGCGACGACCTGCTGTTCATCGTGGCCGCCGGCGACATCCGCGAAAACGTCCTGGCCGGGCTGACCCATACGCTCACCCGCATCAAGGCCGAAGCCATCTCCAAGCGCGAAATCGCCCCCGAGTAACGCGGCGCGAACGCGGTCCGGGAGAAACCCAGGCCGCGGGCGGCCAACGCGCCTCGCCCCGTGCCAGCCCGCGACGGCTCGCGGCCGCCGGGCTGGCGGCGTCGGGCCGGGGTAGCTTGGTGTTGTCGCGGCTTGCCGGGCGCCTTCATGCCTGTCTCGTTTGTCGCCGTAGGCCGATCTGGCCGCGCCGGTTCGCTCAACCGGCCGCCGTGGCTTGGCTGTCGGCCGTTTCCTTACTGCCTGCTCCGGCCAGTCCAGCTCGGGCGCTGTCCAGGGCCGTCTCGACCATGGCCGACACCCGGTCAGCCTCCTCGGGCCGGTCGCGTTTGAGGCAACCGACGACGTAAATGGCGGTTTTACGTCGCAACTCCTTTTCAATGCAAGCAAAGTGCCAGGCAGTTGTTTCCGGCCGCCCCAGCAAGCCCAGCATGGCCCGGATGCGAAAGAGGTCCTGACCGATGTAGAGGGTGGAGAGCTGGTCGCCCCGGCCGCCGTGGCGCACGACCTGATATTCGTCCAAAAGCCCGATGGGGCGCGTCAGCATGATGCGCAGCCACAGGTCGTAGTCCTCGCAGGCCGGCAGGCTCTCGTCAAAAAAGCCCGCCGACTCGATGACGCCGCGCCTGAAAATGGTGGTGGACGGACTGACCAGGCACATGCCCAGCGACGCCTCGAAAAACCAGCCGTCAGGCTTTTTGTGGATATGGGTGGGATTGACCCGTTTGCCGCCGCGCATCCAGATTTCCTGGGTCTGGCTGACGGCGTGGCCGGTGGCCGCCATGTAGGCCAGCTGGCGTTCGGTCTTTTTGGGCAGCCATTCGTCGTCGGAATCAAGGAGCGCCAGAAAGTCCCCGCGCGCCGCCCGTACGGCCTCGTTTCGGGCCGCCGACACGCCGCCGGGCGTCTGGCGGCGCAGCACCCGGATTCGCGGATCGTCAAAGCCGGCCAACACCCCGGCCGTGTCGTCCACCGAGCCATCGTCCACGATGAGGATCTCCAGGGCCGTCCAGGTTTGCCCCAGGGCCGAGGCCACGGCCCGGGGCAACAGCTCGGCCCGGTCGCGGGTGGGAATGATGACCGTGACAAGGGGGCCGGCCGACGATAGGAAACCATCATGCGTCATGTCCCCGACACTACATGCCGGGGGCCGCGCTGCCAAGGCCGCCCGCCTGGCCGGGCCGGCCAGGCGCAGGTGACGCTTTCCCCAACCGGAGCCGCCATGATGGACCAGCCGCATCTTGACCCCGTGCGCGACTACCGCCGCCGCACCGCCCGCCGCCCGGGCGAGACCAGCTTTCAGGTGGTGGTGGCCCAGACCGATCTCTACGTCACGGCCGGGTGCGATCTGGCCCGGGACATGGCCGACTACGTGTCCGAGCTTCGGGCCGGCCTGTCTACGTATTTGCTCCTTAATCCCGACTTCCAGCGCAGCCTCGTGCCGGTGGCGGCCGGTCCGGACGCGCCAGCCATCGCCCAGGACATGGCCGAGGCGGCGGCCCGATTTGGCGTCGGGCCCATGGCCGCCGTGGCCGGAGCCTTTGCCCAGGCCGTGGCCGACCGGTTTGTGGACCGGTCCCCGGAACTGTTGGTGGAAAACGGCGGCGACGTTTACCTGCACGGGAAAAAGGAACGGCTGGTGGCCCTGCTCGCCAAGCCCGTGGAGGGCGCGCGGCTGGCCTTGCGCTTTGACGCGGCCAGCCTGCCGGCGGCGGTGTGCGCCTCCTCGGCCACGGTCGGGCCGTCGCTGAGCTTAGGTCGGGCCGACATGGTGACGGTGGCGGCAGACCGGGGGGCGGTGGCCGACGCGGCGGCCACCGCCCTGGCCAACCTGCTCGTCACGGCCGAGGACCTGGAAGGCGTGCTGGCCGCCGCCAAGGGCATGGCCCGACGCGGGGTGCGCGGCGTTTTTGTCCAGCTCGGCGACCTCGTCGGCCTGGTCGGCGACATCGACCTCGTGGCCCTGGAGTAAGCGCCGGCAGCAGCCTTTCCCCAGACCAAAATCGACGGCCCCTTCACGGGCGTCGATTCGTGCCCCTCTCCCCCCCCGACGCCCTGCCCAGGCAACAAAACGGGCCGCCTCCCCGACAAGGGAAGCGGCCCGTTGGGTATTTTTCTTGCGCCAGGCGGCCTAGACGAAGACCAGCGCCCCGTCCTGCATGTCCACGGCCACGGTCTGGCCGTCCGCCACCTGGCCGCCGATGAGGGCCTTGGCCAGGGGCGTTTCGATGTGGGCTTGCAGGTAGCGCCTCAGCGGCCGCGCCCCGAAGACCGGATCGTAGGCCGTCTCGGCGATAAACGCCTTGGCCGCGTCAGTGAGCGTCAGGCTGATCTTGCGGTCGGCCAGCCGGGCGCGCAGCCCGCCGAGCATGAGCTCGACAATGGCGGCGATCTGTTCGCGCAACAGCGGCTTGAAGAGCACGACCTCGTCCACGCGGTTTAAAAACTCCGGCCGGAAGTGCCCGCGCAAGGTGTCCATGACCGCTTCGGACACGCCCTCCTTGAACTGGCCTGAGGGCAGGATGCCGTCGAGCATGTACTGGGCCCCCAGGTTGGAGGTCATGATGATGATCGTGTTCTTGAAATCCACGGTGCGGCCGTG
>JAEZEM010000230.1 GCA_023417745.1 Pseudomonadota bacterium | reverse complement strand
CGGTCCTTGCGCAGGCGCACCAGCTCGGCTTCCAGCACCCGCACCTTGTCGCCCAGGGCGGCGTTCTCGGCCCGGGCCTCGGCCAGTTCGCCCTGAATGGCCGCTGCCGTGGCCTCGGACAGGGCGGCCGGCCCGGCCAGTCCGCCACGGGTGAGCTGCTCAGCCAAGGTCCGGGCGATCTCCACGCCAATGGCCGAGGCCATGGCCAGCATGGTCTGGGCGTCTGCGGTCCCGCCCGGCCCGGCTGTCGCCGCCGTTGTCGCCAGGGGCGCGGCCGGGCTTTGCGCCTGGCCGCTGCCCACGTTGACCGGATAGCGCCGGGCAAGCTCCGAGCGCACGTCGCCGGCCGACAGCCCCTGGGCCAGCATGGCCCCGATGTCGCGAAAAATCTCCACTGCCTCAGCCCGGTAGCGCTTGCCGCGCCCGGTCCCGAAGCTCGGCAGCACGTCGTCGAAACGGTTTTTCCAATAGTGCAGCGTCGATTCCGGCACATCCAGAATCTTGGCGATGGCGGCTATGGAATACAGGCGGTTGTCGGCCACGTCGGCCTCCCGGGGAAACGGCGTCCAAAAGCCTTGAACCGCCGCGCCCCGCCCTGTCAAGCCGCTTCCCGCCCGGCAGGGAAGCCGCCGCAAAGCGCCGCGCAATCGTCAAGCACGCGCCCGGAAACGCCACATCGCCGCCACATCGGCCGGACAAGATGCCCCAACATGCACGTGGGCCAAAAACCGGCCGACAAGAGAGGCGACGCCATGACCACCACCAGCCACCGCGACGTTTTCGATCTCGCGCCCCATGTCAACGGCGCGTTTGCCCGCCGGGCCGCCAACTTCCTGCGGCCGGCGATTTTCAAGCTCCTTGGCCTGGACAAACTCGAAGCCATCCACGGCCGGCTGCCGGCCGAGGCTGACGCCGCCGGCTACATCGACGCCTTGCTCGCCGAGCTGGGCGTCTCCATCCGGGTAAGCCCCGAGGAACTGGAGCGCATCCCCAAGACCGGACCGGTGGTGGTGGTGGCCAACCACCCCTTCGGCTGCCTGGAAGGGCTGGTCCTGGCCAAGATGCTCCTGGCCGTGCGGCCCGACGCCAGGATCATGGCCAATTTCCTGCTCTCGCGTCTGCCCCAGGTGCGCGACCTGTTCGTGTTCGTCGATCCCTTTGGCGGGGCCGACGCCACCACCCGCAACGTGCGCCCGCTGAAGGATTGCCTGTCGGTGCTGCGCTCCGGCGGCCTGCTCGGCATGTTCCCGGCCGGGGCCGTGGCCCATCCCCGCCTGGTGAACGGCCGCCTGGACGTGGCCGACCCGCAGTGGAACTCCTCGGTGGCCAGGCTGGTGCGAAAAACCGGGGCCACCGTGGCGCCCATCCGTTTCTCCGGCCAAAACAGCCTCCTGTTCCAGACGCTTGGCCTCGTCCATCCGATCCTTCGCACGCTCATGCTCCCCCGCGAACTGGCCAACAAGCAGGGGGCGACCGTGGAAGCCCGCATCGGTTCGCCCGTGCCGGCCGACCGCCTGGAACGCCTGGCCAGCCGCAACGCCGATCCCGACGCCTGCATCACCCGCCACCTGCGCTTGCGCGTGGCCTTGCTGCGCGACCGCCCGCACAAGCCCCGGCTGCTGCCGCCGCTTTTCCCGCCCAGGACCGGCGGCCGCCAGGAAGCGTTGATCCCGGCCGTGAACCCCGAGCTTTTGGCCGACGAAATCGGCCGGCTGCCCGAGAGCGCCGTGCTGCACCGCAGCGGCGAATTCGCGGTCATCGAGGCCAAGGCCGAGGCCATCCCGCTGGCCCTGCGGGAGATCGGCCGGCTGCGGGAATACACCTTCCGCCGAGTGGGCGAGGGCACGGGCAAGGCCTGCGACCTCGACGAATTCGATCCACACTACCGCCATCTGTTTTTGTGGAACGTCGAGAAAAAGGACATCGCCGGGGCTTACCGCATCGGCCGCACCGACGAGCTCTTGGCCGCCAAGGGCAAGCACGGCCTGTACACCAGCACGCTGTTTGTGCTCAAAACCAAGTTCTTCGCCAACATCGATCCGGCCCTGGAGATGGGCCGGTCGTTCGTGCGGCCGGAATACCAGAAAAGTTACGCGCCGCTGTTGCTGCTCTGGAAAGGCCTGGCCCAGATGGTCGTGCGCGAGCCGCGCTACCGCATCCTTTTCGGCCCGGTCAGCATCACCAGCGAATACAAGCACGCCTCGCGCCGGCTCATGGCCGGCTATCTGGAAGGCCACGTCTCCCATCCGGCGCTAGCCCGGCACGTCAAACCCAAGACGCCGCTGCGCGGCCAGACCTGGCTGGCCCGGGCGGCCAAGACTTTGGTCGCCGACCTCGACGACCTGCTGACGCTTATTGACGACATCGAAGCCGACCGCAAAGGCATTCCGGTGCTGTTGCGCCAATACCTCAAACTTGGCGGCAAACTGTTGGCCTTTAACGTAGACAAGGCCTTTGGCGACTGCCTCGACGGCCTTATCGTGGTGGACCTGCTCCAGGCTGAGCGCCGCCAACTCGAACGCTACATGGGCAAGGAGGGGCTTAAGGCTTTCGTGGCCCACCACGAGCAGGCCGCCCTGGCCGAAGCGGCCACGCTGGAGCGTTGCGCCTAGTGCGGCGCGCTTGTAAAGCGCCCAGGCCAATGCCACGCCAGCACCCTAGAACTATTACTTACTTAAAAAATACTGACGTATTTTTTAAGTAACCCCGAGTTGGGGGTCCGGGGGCCTAAGGC
>JAEZEM010000148.1 GCA_023417745.1 Pseudomonadota bacterium | reverse complement strand
CCCGGGTGAGAAAGCGCCCGGACGGCCCGGGCGCGCCCCAGACCGTGACGGACACGGCGATCTTGTCGCCGCGCGACAGATCGCCCCCGACCAGGGGCACGTCGTGGCTGGCGGCCAGGGCGGCCATGCCGGCCAGGAAAGCGTCCCAGTAGTCGCGGTCGGCGTCGTCAGGGCACACGATCCCCAGAACGAAGCCCGTGGGCGCGGCGCCCATGGCGGCCACGTCGCTCAGGTTGACGGCCAGGGACTTGGCCCCGACCTCGGCCGGGGTGAAATACGAACGTCGGAAGTGCACGTCCTCGACGAACAGATCGGAGGTGACGCAAAGGCGCGGCGGTACGGCGACCACGGCGGCGTCGTCGCCGCGCGGCAGTTCCACTCCGGCTCCCTGGCGGGGGAAGTGGGCGTCCATCAGCGCCAGGAAGTCGTCTTCGGAAGCGATGCGGGGCATGGGTGAAGATTCCTTGCGGCCGGGGGCGGGGTCCGCCCCCGGCGGGACGGCGAAGGTGCGTTGCGCGCTGCTACAGGGGGCCGAAAGCGGCGGCGTAGCGGTCGGCGAACTCCTGCCAGGTGAAGGCGTGCTCCTGGGTGCCGTGCTTTTCCACGGCATAGGCGGCCGAAACCGAGCCCATACGGGCGGCGATCTCAATGGGCTTGCCCAGGGCCAGGCCCTTGACGAAGCCGGCGCGGTAAGCGTCGCCTGCGCCGGTCGGGTCCTTGACCTCGGCCACGGGGCAGGGCGGGATGGCGATTTCCGAACCCTTCCGGCGGATCACCGAGCCTTTCTCGCCCAGGGTGGTGATGACGGTCCCGGTGCGCTCCACGATCTCGGCCTGAGTCAGCTTGGTGGCATTCTGGATCAGCTCCAGCTCATAGTCATTGGAGATAAGGTAGGTCGCGCCGGTGAGCATTTCGGTGAGCTGGTCGCCGGAAAAGGCCGGGATGTTCTGACCGGGATCGATCATGCAGGGGATGCCCTTGGCCTTGTAGCGGCGGGGGAAGTCCTGCATGTCTTCGAGGTTGCCGGGAGCGACGACGGCGACAGTGTCGGCCGGATCGGCCTCGTCCACGGGATAGTCGGCCCGGTGCTTCATGGCCCCGGGATTAAATCCGGTGATCTGGTTGTCGGACTTGTCGGTGGTGATGTAGGCCCCGGCCGTGAATTCGCCGTTGACCCGGCGGATGCCGTCGATGGCGAGGCCGCAGTGGCGCAGCCATGCCTCGTAAGCGGCAAAGTCCTTGCCGGCGGTGGCCACTATGGTCGGGGCTTCGCCTAAAAGACGCAGGCAATAGGCGATGTTGCCGGCCGTGCCGCCGAATTTTTCCTCCAGGCCTTCGACCAGGAAGCAGACGTTTAAGATATGGATTTTGTCGGGCAGGATGTGGTCGGCAAAGCTGCCCGGAAAGCTCATGATGCGGTCATAGGCCAGGGAGCCCGAGACGAGGATGCGCATGGGGCGTGTCTCCTTCATGCGGGGTTGTCGGTTAGCGGCGCGGTTTCGTCGTCGATCCAGCGCAGGAAATCGGGCAGTCCGTCGGTGATGGGCAAAATGACCACGCAGGGGACTTCGTAGGAGTGGAGGTCCTTGACCCGCCCGATAAGCGCCTCGGCCAAGGACTGCCGGGTCTTGGCTACGAGCACGGTTTCGTTGGCGTTTTCGATGACCCCTTTCCAACGGTAGACGGAACGCATGCCCGGAAAGATATTGGCGCAGGCGGCCAGGCGTTCCTCGACCAGGGCGGCCCCGATGCGTTCGGCTTCCTCGACGCTCGGGGTAGTGACGTAGGCGAAGACGGCGGTCATGGCGGCTCCTGTGGCGTGATCACTGCGGGTCGGCCGACAAGGGGCGCGACCCTCGTTCGAACCCACGAAAAGCGCATAGGACGTTTCGTAAATAACAGGCTAAAACCATTTATCATCCTTAAAAAATACCGTCGTATTTTTTAAGGCGTGCGACCTTAGGTCCGGGTCGGAATGCTGTGGATGCGCAGGTAGCGGTACAGGCTCTGCTTGCCAAGCTCGGACAGTTCGCAGGCCCGGTGGATGTCGCCGCCGGCGGTCTGCATGAGGAGCTTGAAATAGCGGTGCTCCACATCCTTTTTGTATTCGTCGAAGGGCGTGAGCACCAGCTCCGGGGCGGCTCCGCCGGCTTCGGCCACGGGCAGCATCTCCACGTCCTGGACCGTGGCCGGGGTGTCCTTGAGCCGCCCGCTCATGATGCGGATGCGGATTTCCGACGGCAAATGCTTGGGATACAGCGTGGGCTCGTACTGGGCGCGCACGATGATGTTTTCCATGAGGTTGACCAGCTCGCGCACGTTGCCCGGCCAGTCGTATTCTTCCAGGCTGTCCAGGAACTCCGGGGAAAAGCCCTTGAGCGGCACTTTGTACTTCGTGCAAAAGGCGTTCATGTAGTGGATGGCTAAGCCTCGGATGTCCTCGCCGCGAAGCCGCAGGGCCGGAATGTTGATGTGCATGGTGCGCAGACGAAAGAGCAGGTCGTTGCGGAATACGCCGGCCGCGACCAGGGCTTCGAGATCCTTGTTGGTGGCGGCGACCAGCCGGAAATCGCTGGTCTCCTCTTCCTTGGCCCCAACCGGCCGGAAGCGGCGCTCCTGGAGCACGCGCAGGAAAGCTTTTTGCTGGGAAAAGGGCAGCTCGCCCACTTCGTCGAGGAATAGCGTGCCCTTGTCGGCCTGCTTGATCAGCCCCTCCTGCTTTTTCTCCGCCCCGGTAAAGGCCCCCTTGGCATGGCCGAAGAGCACGGATTCAATAAGCGTTTCGGTAAGGCTGGAGCAGTCCACCACCACAAACGGCCCCTCGGCCCGTTCGCTGTTGTCGTGGATGGCCCGGGCAAAGAGTTCCTTGCCGGTGCCGGTCTCGCCGGTAATGAGCGTGTTGGCGTCGGAGTTGGCGGCCTGGGCCACCAGATCAAGACAGCTGGCCACGCGCGGGCTGCCGCCGATGATGCCCTCGCGTTTAAGGGCCACGGTGGGCGGGCGATGGGCGAATTTTTCCTTGCGGTACTGCAGGGCGCGAATGAGCGGCAGGGTCATGGACTCGGCCGTGGCCGGCTTTTCGATATAGTCCCAGGCCCCGTTTTTTATGGCCAGTTCCGCGCCGTTGGGGTAGCTCGCGCCGGTGAAGATGATGACTTCCGGGGCGCGTTCGCGTTCGGTGATCTTGGGGATGGCGATCAGCCCGTTGCCGTCGGGCAGGTCGACGTCGAGATAAAGGACGTCGTAAAATTCGCGGTCCAGGGCGTCGAGGCCCTTGGCCAGGTTGGGCATGGCGGTCACCTCGTGGCCCATGCCCTCGATGACCAGCTTGCAGACTTCGCGGATGTGCGTGTCGTCGTCAATGACGAGAATCTTGGCCATGCCTCCTCCCTGTGTCGGCAAACGATAAAGCTGTAAAGCCAAGCGGCGGTTTTGTCGAGACGCCGCCGCGCCGAGGGGACGCGTGCGGGGCGCGGCCAGGGGATTTGACGGCCGGTCGGGAGGTTGCGTACATTGCCGCCAACCAGGGAGGCGTACATGGCCGAGACGGAAAACACTGCCGAGGAGACGGCGTCCGGGCGCAAGCGTCCGGTGCTCGTCTGGATCATCTTTTTCTTTTATCTGATCAGCAGCGTCCAGGTCATCGTGGCCATGTTTTTCGTGGCCGCCGGCGGCGTGGACATGGCTCCGGAGCAGCAGGCCTATCTGGCCCAGTTCTCGGTCATGGACCGGGTCATCGGCTACGTCAACGCCGGGCTGACGCTTATTGGCGTGTCCATGCTCTTTTCGCTCAAAAAGCAGGCCGTCAACGTGCTGGCCCTGGCCTTTTCCCTGAATCTCTTTTCCACGGCCGTGGTCTGGATACGCACCGATCCGGCGGCGGTGACGAGCGTCAAGGGGCTTCTCGCCCAGGGGTTGGGCATCGGCATGTTCGGGCTGGTGGTATGGTATTCGTGGCGGTTATTGAAGCGGGGGACGCTGGCGTAATGGTGTCCGCGCTGTTGGCGGAAGTGGCGACCAAGGCTGATCTTGAGCGGTTTCGCGGCGAGGTCAATGCCCGTCTGGCCCGCCTGGAGAATATGGTCAAGGTCCTGATTGGATTGACCGCCTTGGCCGTGGCGTTTTTCAGCCCGGTGGCCGAAAAACTGCTTGCTCTGGTCAAATAGCCTCGCCCGTCGCCATCGCCGTCACGTACCCGGCCGCCACGCCTCCCTCGCAGGCGAAGCGCGACTGATAATACCGCGCAAATTCTCGATACTTCCCGGGGCTGGCCACGCGTTTTGACGGCGTGTGGGTGACCCCGGCCCCTTGCAGGCTGCGCAGCATCTCCCGAACGTCGGCGTGGACCACCGTGTGGCGCGCCGTTTCCATCTCCCAGACGATCCCCGGCATGGCGGCAAGCGTCTGCCGCCACCAGCTCTCCGGTCGCATGGGGTAGACCGAGCCGAAGCCCGTGGCCCGGGAGGCCTCGTCCAGCTCCGACAGCGTTCCCTCCAGGTAAAAGGCCAGGGCGAAACGGCCGCCCGGCCGCAGCAAGCGCAGATTGGCGGCCAGCGACCGGGCCGGATCGGCGTACCAGTGCATGGCCGAGGCTGAGGCCAGGAAATCGAAGCTGCCGGGCCGAAGCGGGGCCTGCTCGCCATTGGCCGCCAGCCGGACCACGCCGGGCGGCATGGCGGCATGGGCCAGCATCCCGGGCGAGAGGTCCAGGGCCACATAGAGGCTGTCCGCCGAGCCGGCGGCAAAAAGGCGCGGGGCGAGGAGGCGGGTGAGCAGGCCGCTGCCGGCCCCGATCTCCAGCACCCGGCCGGACAGACGCTCGGGGCAGTGCCGGGCCAGCTCCTCGGCTACCCGGGCCTGGACCACGGCCACGCCTTCGTAGCCGGCCCCGGCCCGGTCGAAACGGCGGCGGATGTCGCGGCTGCTCATGACCAGAGAAGCCCTTCCAGAAGTTTTGGGCACGGCCAGTGGCCGCTAGGGTGGACGCTGTGGGCCGCCCCGGGCAGGGCGGCCAGGACCTTGGCCACGGCCGAGGCCCGTACGATGCGGTCGGCCGCGCCGGAGACAACCGTCACATGATCGGCGGCGAGGGCCGGCACGGCCGCTTCGGAAGCCAGCAAATAGTCCAGACCCGCCGTCAGCGCCCCGGTCCAGGCCGGATCGTAGACCGGCGGCGCGTCCACGGCGCAGTTTTGCCAAAACGCCGCAATGGTCTCGGCCGGATCGGCCTTCATGCCGGCGGCCATGGCCCGCACGGCCCGGGCCGGATAGCAGTCGGCGAAACGCAGAAACGGCGCGAGGAGCGCCACGCGCCCATAGCGCGGGAAAAGGGCCGCGGCGTGCTTGAGGATGATGTGCGCGCCCGTGGACCAGCCGGCCAGCACGTCGCCGCCTTCCATAAGTCGCCCGACCACCAAGGCCTCGTCGCCGTCCAGAAACGGCGCGACAAAACGTGTCCGGCCCGAAAGGCCCGGAAAAAGCGCCTCGGGACCGGCAAAGCCGGAGCAGAAAACCGTTTGCGTCATGGGAAAAAGGAAACCCGAAGCCTGGAAAACCCGAGGCGGATGTGTTTGAGGTCGTCGTCGGTGAGATCGGCCCGCAGCGACAGCCGCAGCCGGGCCGTGCCCTGGGGCACGGTCGGCGGACGCACGGCGGCCACGAGCAGGCCCTCGGCCCGTAGCAGGGCCTGGGCATGCAGCGCGACTCGGTTTCGGCCGCAATAAACCGGGATGATCTGGGTGGTCGAACCCATGGTGTCAAAGCCCAGGCTGTCGAGATGGTCGCGAACCTGCTTGGAGATGCGCATGAGCCGCGCCCCAAGGCCGGGGTTGGCCTTGACGTGGCGCAGGGCGGCTAGCCCGGCAGCCAGCACGGCCGGCGGCAGGGCCGTGGAAAAAATGAACGAGCGGCCCTTGTTGCGCAAAAGCTCAATGGTCTCCACCCGGGCGACCACGTAGCCGCCAAGCGACCCCAACGCCTTGCTCAGGGTGCCCACCTGGACGTCCACATCGTCGGACAGCCCAAGCGCCGCCACCAGCCCGCGCCCCCGGCCGAGCACGCCCATGGCGTGGGCCTCGTCCACTACGACAAGCGCCCCGTGGGCTTTGCCAAGCTCGACCAATCGCGCTAAGGGGGCCACGTCGCCGTCCATGCTGAAGACCGTGTCCGTGACGATGATCTTTTTCTCGGCCAGGGCTTCGCGGTCGAGCAGGCGGGAGAGATGCTCCATGTCCAGGTGCTTGTAGCGCACCAGCCGCGCGCCGGAGAGCAGGATGCCGTCGATGATGCTGGCGTGGTTGAGGCGATCGGAAAAAACGACCGTGTGGCGGTCGGCCAGGGACGTGAACACGGCCAAGTTGGCGGCGTAGCCGCTGCCGGTGACCAGGGCCGCTTCCTGGTATTTGAAGGTGGCCAGTTCCGCTTCCAGGGTTTCGGCCAGGGCGAAGTTGCCGGTAATGAGCCGCGAGGCTCCGGACGAACAGCCGTGGCGCGTGACGGCCTTCATGGACGCCTCGATGAGGTCCGGGTGGTGGGACAGGCCGAGGTAGTTGTTGGAGGCGAGGTTAAGTAGCTTCGCGCCGGAGTAGACAACCTCCCGGGCCGCGCCGTCGTCCACGGGCGGAATGGTCCGGTAGCTGTCCGAATTGCGGAGTTTCGCCGCTTCGGGCACGATGTATTTGCCGAAAAAGGATGTGCTCATGTCTCACGTTTCCGGGAAGGCGGCCATGCGGATCTGGCACCCATGCACCCAGATGAAGGACCACGAGAAGCATCCTCCCGTCTTTATCGACTGGGGTCAAGGGATTTACCTCTACGACCGTGAGGGAAAGTCCTATATCGACGCCATTTCCTCGTGGTGGGTCAACCTCTTTGGCCACGCCAATCCGCGCATCGCCAGGGCCGTGACCGAGCAGCTCACGCGCCTGGAACACGTGATTTTCGCCGGCTGCACCCACGCCCCGGCCGAGGAGCTGGCCGAACGGCTGTTGGCCGTGGTCCCCGGAGACCTTACGCGCGTCTTTTTCGCCGACAACGGCTCCTGCGCCGTGGAAGCGGCGCTCAAGATGAGCCACGCCTACTGGCGCAACCTCGGCCGTCCCGAGAAGTGCAAATTCATTTATCTGTCCAACGGCTACCACGGCGAAACGGCCGGAGCCCTTGGCGTGTGCGGCGACCGGCTCTACGCCGCGCCGTTTGCGCCCCTTGTCGTGCCGCAAATCGAAGTGGCCGGCCCGGAGTGCCACGCCTGTCCGCTGGGGCTTGATCGGGCGAGCTGCGACGCCGAGTGCTTTGGCGGCATGGAAGCGGCCATCAAGGCCCACGCGGG
Organism: Pseudomonadota bacterium; assembly: GCA_023417745.1. Taxonomy (GTDB): domain Bacteria; phylum Desulfobacterota; class Desulfovibrionia; order Desulfovibrionales; family Desulfovibrionaceae; genus Solidesulfovibrio. The sequence goes on along the minus strand of JAEZEM010000148.1, from coordinate 5,673 downwards.
CGAACTGTCCGGCGTCATCATCGAGCCGCTGGTGCAGTGCGCCGGGAGCTTTCGGATGCATCCGCCGGCCTATCTGGCCAAGTTGCGCCAGGCGACGGCCGCCGCCGGCTGCCATCTCATCGCCGACGAGATCGCCGTGGGTTTCGGGCGCACGGGCACCATGTTCGCCTGCCAGCAGGCGGACATCACCCCCGATTTTATGTGCCTGTCCAAGGGCATCACCAGCGGCACGCTGCCGCTGTCAGTGGTGCTGACCGGCGACGCCGTGTTCGACGCCTTTTACCACGACTACCACGACGACAAGGCGTTTTTGCACAGCCACAGCTACACCGGCAATCCGCTGGCCTGCGCCGCCGCCTGCGAAACCCTGCGCATTTTCGAGCAAGACGACGTCATCGCCGCCAACCGGCCCAAGATCGCCCATCTGCAAGCCGCCGTGCGGCAGCGGTTCGCTGGACACAAGCACGTGTCCGACATCCGCTCCACGGGTTGGATCACGGCCGTGTCTCTGGCCGCCGATCCGGCCGCCGGCCGGCCCTTTGACGAACGCGACCGCACGGGCTTTCGCATCTACCGCGAAGCCATCAAGCGCGGCGCGTGGTTGCGAAACCTCGGCGACATGATCTATTTTATGCCGCCCTACGTGATTACGTTGGAAGAAATCGACAAGCTGACCGACATCGCCCTGGATGCGGTCGAGGCGGTGCTTGGATGAAGCGCTATTACATCACCGGAACCGGAACCGGCATCGGCAAGACGGTGTTTTCGGCCCTTTTCGCCAAGGAACTGATGCGTCAGGGCCAGCGGGTGCGCTACGTCAAGCCCGTGGCCACGGGGTATCCCGAAGACGACGACGCGGCCTGGGTGGCGCAGCAGGCCGGGCTTGGGGCGGGCGAGGCGCTCACGCTCTACACGGCGGCCGAGCCGGCCTCGCCGTGTTTCGTGTTCGATCCCTTTCCCTTTGCCGCGTGCGTGGCCCGCATTGAGGCGGCGGCCGAGGGCTGCGACGCGCTGCTGGTGGAAAGCGCCGGCGGCCTGGCCGTGCCCCTGGGGCAGCGGCGCTACAATTACCATTTCGCCCTGGAGCTCGGGCTGGAGACGATCCTCGTCGTCCCCAACCGGCTGGGGTGTCTGTCCGACGCCATCGTCTACGGCCATTTCGCCAAGCGGCACAAGCTGGCGTTGACGGCCATCGCCGTAAACGACCATTTTGCGGCCAGCCCCCGTGAGGGGGACCGCAATGTGGCGGTCATTGCCGGAGAGTATCCCAGCCAGACGATCTATCGCTACGACACGGCGCTGTCGGTGCTGGCCTAGCGGCGAGACGCCCGGGGAGCGTGCCGCTTTCCGGGCGTCGCATCGACCTGCCTCCCGCCGCCGGGTTCCTCCCGTGCCACATTACTCCTCCTCATCAGGCCCGCCCCCGTCCACCAGCTCCCAGCGGATGGCGCTGACCGCGCTTTCCAGGCTCAGGCGCGAGACAGCCTGCTCCAGCACCCGGTCGCAGTCGCCTTCGCAGGAGACCTGGGCCCGGACCTCCACCTTGCGCGGATCGTCCTGATCCTCGCTGTGCAGCGAGCGCAGCTTCACGGCCGAGCTGTTGAGGATTTGCAGCAACAGCGTGCGGATGTGCTGTTCGCTCTCGCAGGTGCACACCACCAGGATGTGGTAGCGTGCGGCCTCGGCCCGGCGCGTCGGGCAGCGGTTGACCACGTTGGCCAGGGGGCGCAGCAGGATGTTGGCCAGCAAAATGGCCGCCGCGCCCAGGCCGGCGAAAAGGTACGCCCCAGAGCCGGACAAGACGCCGACAGCCGCCGCGCACCACAGGGTGGCGGCGGTGTTGAGGCCCCGGATGGTCAGGCCTTCGCGCATGATGACGCCGGCCCCCAGAAAGCCGATGCCGGAGACCACCTGGGCGGCCATGCGGGTGGGGCTGGCGTCCTGGTCGACCAGGGCCGTTAGCGCCACGAAAAGGGCCGCGCCGACCGCCACCAGAGCGTTGGTGCGAAGCCCGGCCATGCGTTGTCGCCACTGACGCTCCAGGCCGATGGCCGCGCCAAGAACCAGGGCCGCGCCGATGCGCAGCAGGAATTCGAAATCGGTCATGTTGCACTCCTCCAAATAGAAAACGCCCGAGGAAACGGCTGTTTCCCCGGGCGTCGCAAGGACGGGAAATACCCGCTTGCGTCATCCCTGGGTCAGCATCTCCATGGCCTCGTCCACGCTTTTTCCTTCATGCACGATGGCCGTGACGGCCTTGAGAAGTTCGGCCGGGTCCGGGGCCTGGAAAATGTTGCGCCCAACCGACATGCCCGCGCCGCCGGCGGCCAAGCTGTCGGCGATCATGGTCAAAAAGCCGCGCGTGGAGTCGGTCTTGGGGCCGCCGGCGATGACCACCGGCACGCAGCAGCCGCCGACAACCTTGGCGAAGCTGTCCGGGTCGCCGGTGTAGGGCACCTTGACGATGTCCGCGCCAAGCTCGTTGCCGACCCGGGCGCAGTGGGCCACCACGTCGGCGTCGAACTCGTTGGAAATCTTGGGGCCGCGCGCGTACATCATGGCCAGGACCGGGATGCCCCAGGACACGGCCGCCTCGGTGACGCGGCCCATGTCGTCGAGCATCTTGGATTCGGCGGCGTCGCCGAGATTGACGTGGACCGACACGGCGTCGGCGCCCAGGCGCATGGCTTCTTCCACGGTGCACACCAGGGTCTTGGCGTTGGGGAAGGGCGACAGGCTGGTGCTGGCCGAGAGGTGGATGATAAGGCCCACGTCGCGGCCGCGCGCCCGGTGGCCGCAGCGCACCACGCCCTTGTGCATGAGCACGGCGTTGGCCCCGCCGGCCACGATGTTGGTGACGGCGTCGCGCATGTCGGCGATGCCCTCGATGGGGCCGACGGAGACGCCGTGATCGAGCGGCACGATGATGGTGCGGCCGGTGTCGCGGTTGACGATACGTTCCAGACGGATGGATTTGCCGATGGTCATGGTCGATCTCCTTGGCGGTTTTGCGCCTGGGACCCGGCCCCGGTCGGCTCATGAAAAAGGGCCGCCGGGCAATCTGCCCGCGGCCCTTGTCGGCGGAGTTTTCGGGAGCGGCCTTTAATCGGCCGCGCCACCCGCCAAGCCGCGAGCGCGAAGGCCGTAATAATAATACGGTCCGAAGGAAACCGTGCGCAGGGCGGTCTGACGAGCGTTCATGGCCTTATAAGTGCCCCAATCCGGCCGGCCCGTCAAGAGCCGGCGAATTTGCGTCGGGGCCACCCGAACGCGGCAGGATTTCATGTCGTTTTCTTGAAAAGCGCAACTGGCGTTTTGCTGGAAGCACACGAAAACCACTTGTTTTTCTTAAAAAACACTGTCGTATTTTTTAAGGGGCGTAGCGCTCGGGCGGGGCCGGGGCGACCAGTCCTTCGTTCAAGATCCGTTGGGCATCTTCCTGGGGGCCGGCTCCGGGCGTCATGATGTTGTTGCCGTCAATGCCCGGGGCGACCTGCCAGCCTTTTTGCCAGTGGCCGGATTGGCTGGGGTAGTAGCGGGCCGCGTCGCAGCGCCCCTGGCAGGGCGGGCAGGACTGGTTGCACCACTGGGACGGCGAGAAGTCGGCAGCCTGTCCGGTGTCGATGACGCAGACCTCGCGACCGGCCGGGTCCACGCAGGTGAAAAGCCCGTAGGCCTGGGCCTGTCCGGTCAGACAGCAGACAAAGGCGGCAATGGCCAGCAAACGCGTACACAAAAGCATGGCTCCCTCCTCCCTGTCATTGGCCCTTCGGCGCAGTTCCGGGGAATTTCCCCTGCCCAAAGAACCGTATGTCGCCGCGTCACCAATCCCCCCATTATCCCCTTTCGGGGGGTCCGGGGGCCTCAGGCCCCCGGCCGCCGGAGGCATCTTCATTCTTCTCTCTCTACGCTAAGCGTTCGATGTCCGCGCCGACGTTTTGCAGTTTCACTTCCATGGCTTCGTAGCCCCGGTCGAGGTGGTAGACGCGCTGGATGAGCGTCTCGCCCTTGGCGGCCAGGCCGGCCAGCACCAGCGAGGCGCTGGCCCGCAGATCGGAAGCCATGACCGGCGCGCCGGTGAGCGACCCGACGCCCCGGATAAAGGCGGTCTGGGACGAGATGCGAATCTGCGCGCCCAGGCGCACCAGCTCCTGGACGTGCATGAAGCGGTTTTCGAAAATGGTTTCGCGGATGGAGCTGGACCCCATGGCCACGCACATAAGGGCCATGATTTGCGCCTGCACGTCGGTGGGGAAGCCCGGGTAGACCTGAGTGGCCACGTCGACGCCGACGAGCTGGCCCTGGCGGCGCACGGCCACGCCGGCATTGGTGGCTTCGATGACCACGCCCATCTCGCGCAGTTTGGAGACCACCACGTCGAGTTCCATGAACGGGCAGCATTCCAGGTGCAGCTCGCCGCCGGTGATGGCGGCGGCGATCATGTAGGTGGCGGCCTCGATGCGGTCGGGCATGACGGAATAGCGGCCGCCGCGCAGGCGCGGCACGCCTTCGATGGTGATGACCGAGGTGCCGTGGCCGGTGATTTTCGCGCCCATGGCGTTGAGGAAGTCGGCCAGATCGGCCACTTCGGGTTCGCGGGCGGCGTTTTCGAGGATGGTCGTGCCTTCGGCCAGGCTGGCGGCCATGAGCAGGTTTTCCGTGCCGCCGACGGTGGGGAAGTCGAAGACGATGTGCGCGCCGGTGAGCCGGTCGCAGCGGCCTTCGATGTAGCCGGCCTCCAGGGTGAAGGTCGCGCCCATTTTTTCCAGGGCCGTCAGGTGCAGGTTGACGGGCCGCGCGCCGATGGCGCAGCCGCCGGGCAGGGCCACCCGGGCGTGTCCGGCGCGGGCGAGCAGGGGGCCAAGGACCAGCACCGAGGCGCGCATGGTGCGCACGAGGTCGTAGGGGGCCTCGGGATTGAGTTTCGCGGCCGGCTCCATGGTCACGGTGTTGCCCTCGAAAGTGGAAGGGCAGCCGAGGATTTCGTTGAGTTTCAGCGTCGTATGGATGTCGCGCAGACGCGGGACGTTGCCGACGACGGTTTTTTCGGTCAGAAGCGGCGCGGCCAGCAGGATGGGCAGAGCGGCGTTTTTCGAGCCGCTGACCCGGATGGGGCCGTTAAGGGGCTTGCCGCCCCGAATGAGCAGTTTATCCATGAACGCGGTCCTTGGCGGGTTTGGTGGGATGCGGCGAGAAACGACGTGCCGTTCGAGTCAAGACGATAGCGCGGCGGGTTCTTTTGGGCAAGCGAAGGAACAACAAGCCGGCCGCCCCGGCGGTTGCCAAGGGACGCCGCCCGGGGCTAAAGGCATCGGCCAAGGAGCATTGCCGCCATGAAAGACCTAAACGACGCCCTGGCCGAAAACGAAGCCGACGCCACCGAGGCGTTTCTCAAATCCCTGCCCGAGCTCACGGCCGGCGAGACCTTCCGCTTCGCCTGCCATCCCGAAGTGCCCTGCTTCAACGCCTGCTGCTCGGACCTGACGCTCATGCTCACCCCCTACGACGCCTTGCGCCTGCGCCGGGCCCTTGGCGTCACGCCGGTGGACTTCATGAATCACTTCGCCCGGCGGTTCGAGGCTCCGGACACCGGCTTTCCCATGCTGCACCTCAAGATGCGCGAGGAGCGGGCCAAGCGCTGCCCCTTTGTCTCGCCCGAGGGCTGCAAGGTCT